>JBEITL010000073.1:0-6616 GCA_040374915.1 Sediminibacterium sp.
AATTGCATTTTGCCCTTCGCCTCTAGCTGCATGCCCTGCAATGCCTGGTACCACAACGTCTAATACCATTAAGCCACGCTCTGCTACAGCTAATTGCATAGCAGTTGGTTCGCCAATAATAGCACAATGAATAGCTGGCAAATGAGGCACCAAACTTTCAATACCATTTTTTCCAGAAATTTCTTCTTCGGCAGTACCTGCAAAAATGATGTTGTAGGCTAAATGTTCCAGTGTGTAATAATGTAAAAAAACATGTAGTAATGATACGAGCGAAGCGCCAGCATCATTACTACCTAATCCATATAATTTACCCTCTTGAATAATAGAATCATACGGATCAATTGTGTAGCCAGCATTTGGCTTTACCGTATCGTGGTGAGAATTTAAAAGTATTGTTGGCTTTGTAGGATCAAAGTGTTTATTAGTAGCCCAAACATTATTGAGGTGTCTATTAGGCGTTACGCCATTATGTTGTAAGTAATCAAATAAAATTGACGCAGTGGCGTACTCTTCTTTACTAAAAGAAGGAGCCGCGATAAGCTTTTGCAATAAAGCAATTGCAGCTGATGCGTATATATTTTTATTTGCCTCCACTTAATTATTAATTTTTTTGAATGGTAGTGCCGGATTTGCCAGCAATGAGTTGATCAATATCTAAAGCGTCTCCAATAATAACCCTAGTTACTCCTTTTTGTAATGCTTCAAAAGCATTGTCTAGTTTTGGAATCATTCCTTCATTAACTTGACCACTCGCTTTTAAACTGGCATAATTTTCTGGATTAATAATAGGTATAACGCTATTACCATCCGCTATAGATGACAGTACCCCTTTTCTTTCAAAAGAATACACTAAAGATACTTCATATTTACTGCTGAGTGCCGTAGCAATGGCCTGCGCCATAGTATCAGCATTGGTATTTAATAGTTGTCCTGCCCCATCGTGTGTAATGGGTGCCATTACAAGTGATAGACCTGCTTCTAATAATTGAACTATTTTTTCTGTGTCGACTGCGTCGATATCACCTACAAAACCATAATCGGTATTGGCATGTATTCTTTTATGCGCTCTTACAATATTTGCATCTGCACCACAAATACCAAGCGCATGCATCTTTTTTGATTGAAGCGCTGCTACAATATTTTTATTGATGTAGCCAGCATATACCATCGTTACAATTTTAAGGGTAGCAGCGTCTGTGATTCTTCTGCCATCAACCATCTGCTGTGGTATGTTTAAATCAGCGGCCATTTTAGTGGCCAATTTACCACCACCATGAATTAAAATCTTTTTTCCCTCTACTGCCGCATAGGCACTTAAAAAGGAAGCAAGATGTACTTCATTATCAATGATATTGCCACCAATTTTTATAATGGATATTTTTTCCACGCTTATTTTTTTGAAGATAAAATGGTGGATAATACCGCTTGTGCAGCCCAAACTCTGTTGCCAGCTTGTTTGGTAACTAGGCTGCTAGAGCTATCTAATATTTCATCAGAGAGTTCTACGTTTCTTCTTACGGGTAAGCAGTGCATCACTTTTGCGTTATTAGAATGCTTGAGTGTATTTGCCGTTAACATCCACGCAGGATCGGTAGAAAAAACCTTACCATAGTCGTTGTAAGAACTCCAGTTTTTTACATACACAAAATCAGCGCCTTCAAGCGCAGCAGCTTGATCGTGGGTAATGGTGGCGCCTTTTGTATAGCTTGCTGAAAGTTCATAACCTGCAGGATGCGTAACAACAACATCCGCAAAATTGGCAGCCGTTGCCCACTGTGCAAAGCTATTAGCGACACATTGTGGTAAAGCTTTTACATGTGGCGCCCAGGTTAATACCACTTTTGGTTTTTTAATAAGCTGGGTGGCAGTTATCGATTCCTGTATGGTTATTAAATCTGTTAAAGATTGAAGCGGATGCAGTGTTGCACTTTCTAGACTTACAACAGGCACGCCTGCGTATTTAATAAACTGATTGATGATTGTTTCTGCGTAATCTTCGTCTCTGTTTTGCAAAGCAGGAAAAGTGCGAATACATAAAATATCAAAGTACTGGCCCAAAATAGGTGCAGCATCTTTTACGTGTTCTACGGTTGTTCCATTCATGATAGCACCTTCTGCAAATTCTAAAGCCCAGCCTTCTTTGTCTACATTAAAAACAACTGCGTCCATACCTAAATTTTGCGCGGCTACTTGTGTACTAAGTCTTGTGCGCAAACTAGGATTTAAAAAAAGTAAACCCACCCGCTTATTGGCACCAAGCATTTTATCCATAAATGGATCTTGCTTGTATTCAAGTCCTTTATGAATGAGTGCTTGAATATCTGATACGTCGCCTACTTGGATAAATTGCTTCATGACAATGATTGAATGGCTTTTTGCAGTCTTTCTAAAAATATATCTATCTCCGCTCTTGAAATTGCTAAAGAAGGAAGCAGTCTTATCACATTAGGTTTTGCCTCACCAGTAAATACTTTAAATTCTTGTAGCAATACTTTTTTTAAATCTTTGATTTCATCCGCTACATCAAAACCTATCATGAGCCCTCTACCTCTTAGGTTTTGTAGATGCGGGATTTTTGAAAGCGCTTCTATTAAGTAAGCACCATTACTTGCTGCGGCCTCCAATAAATTTTCTTGTTCCATCACTTCAACAACAGCGAGTGCTGCGGCGCATGCCAAATGATTGCCACCAAACGTGGTACCTAACATGCCGTATTTTGGTGCAATATGTGGGGCAATTAAAATACCACCAATGGGGAAACCGTTCCCCATACCTTTTGCCATCGAATAAATATCAGCATCTACGCCTGCAGCGTCGTGCGCAAAAAATTGTCCTGTTCTTCCATATCCACACTGTACACTATCCGCAATATATAAAGCGCCATGCTTGTCACACAAAGACCTTATACTTTGTAAAAAAGAATTAGATGCAACCCTGATACCTCCTACACCCTGTATGCCTTCAGTTATAACGGCAGCAATACGATCCCCCTCAGTATCAAAACAAGCCTGAAGTGCAGCTTCATCGTTAAATGGTAAGAAAATAATATTATCTGTTTCATTAACAGGCGCTACAATGGATGAGTTGTCTGTGGCGGCTACTGCAAGTGAAGTTCTTCCATGAAAAGATCCTGTAAAGGCAATAATTTTTTTACGCCCTGTTACAAAAGAGGCAAGCTTTAATGCATTTTCGTTCGCTTCTGCACCGCTATTGCATAAAAAAAGTTGAAAATTATTTTTGCCACTTATGGTTCCAATTTTGTGGGCTAACTGCGTTTGAATAGGTATGATAACAGAGTTAGAATAAAAGGCAATTTTATGAAGTTGTGTTTCTATTGCTGATACCCAATATGGATGCGTATGACCAATACTAATAACAGCATGTCCGCCATACATATCTAGGTACTCCGTTCCTTTTTCGTCCCATACATAAGAACCCTTGGCTTTTGTAATGGTGATATTATTAAGTGGATATACGTCAAATAGTTTCATGCCTAAAAAAAGTTTGCTTTAAATAAAAGACCCGTTGTTTCTCCGAGTCCAAAAACCAAGTTCATGTTCTGAACCGCCTGTCCACTAGCGCCTTTTATTAAATTATCAATAGCACTGTGTACCACCAGTTTATTTCCTATCTTTTCAATTTGCAATACGCATTTATTGGTGTTTACTACTTGTTTTAAATGTATAGGCGTTTCAGATACCACCACAAATGGATGCGCCGCATAATAGTTCGCATACATTTCCTGAATGGCTTCGATTGGTAAACTACAATCGATAACCGAGCTGGTATAAATACCTCTTGTAAAATCACCTCTCCATGGCACAAAATGAAGGCCAGGACCCTCGCCGCTAGTGCTAAGTGGTGCATCAGATTGCAACGCATTGAGTGATTGCACAATTTCAAAAACGTGCTGGTGATCGAGTGTTTTATAGGCCTGAATATTATTTGCGCGCCAACTAAAATGAGAAGTAGCACTTAAAGACTGTCCTGCACCCGTAGATCCTGTAATGCCTGTTGTATAAATATCTTGCAAGAGTCCTGCCTTTGCAAGTGGTAATAATGCTAATTGAATAGCCGTTGCAAAACAGCCTGGATTGGCAATATTTTTTGCAGTGGTTATTTTTTCTCGATTGAGTTCTGGTAGGCCGTATACAAAAGTTCTATCTCCAATGGTTGCATTTGGTGTAAGTCTAAAATCTTGCGACAAATCAATGATGCAAACGGATGCGCTTATCGGTTGTTCTGCTAATATTTTTTTTGATTCATGATGACCCACACATAAAAATAACAGGTCAATATTTTCAGAAAAAGAACTTGTAAATAATAGATCTGTATCACCCACTAAATCTGTGTGTACGGCAAATACGGGCTTGCCCGCATTACTACCGCTATGTACAAATGAAATATGTACCCCAGGATGATGAATGAGTATTCTTAATAGCTCACCTCCTGTGTAGCCTGCACCACCAGCAATACCTACATTTATTTTTTTCATGATTGGCTATTTTTAATGCTATGGTATATAGATGTTTGGTTGCCAAATATTTTTGAAAATCCACGAACGTCTTCACCAGACCAGCCACTATTCATTTCACCATATTTGCCAAACTTACTACTCATTAAATCAAAGGCAGATTCAATCCCAATAACTGTGAATCGGTATGGATGTAATTGTACAAATACGGTACCCGTAACATTTTCTTGTGTATTTTCTAAAAAGGCTTCTATGTCACGCATTACTGGATCCATAATTTGACCTTCATGTAACCAGTTTCCATAAAACTGCGCTAATTGATCTTTCCAATTTAACTGCCACTTGGTTAATACATGTTTTTCAAGTGCATGGTGTGCTTTTAAAATAACCATGGGTGCAGCTGCTTCAAAACCAACACGTCCTTTAATGCCAATAATAGTATCGCCCACATGTATGTCTCTTCCAATGCCATATGCACCTGCAATGGTTTGTAAATATTGAATGGCTCTTGTAGGATGTTCAAAACGTTTGTCGTTAATCATGGTTAATGCACCTTTTTCAAAATGCAAACTCACTTCTTCAGTTCCTGTTGATGTTACCTGTGTTGGCCAAGCAGACTCTGGTAACATGCCTTTAGACGTTAATGTTTCTTTACCACCAACACTGGTACCCCAAAGCCCTTTATTGATCGAATATGCCGCTTTTTCGAAGTTCATGTTAACTCCCTTAGACTTCAAATAGGTAATTTCATCTTCTCTACTAAGTTGCATATCTCTAATCGGGGTAATGATGGTAACGCCAGGAATCATAATATGAAAAACCATATCAAATCGAACCTGATCATTACCTGCGCCCGTACTACCGTGCACCACGGCTGCCGCGTTCATTTTTTTAGCATGTTCCGCAATATGTAACGCCTGACTTAAACGCTCAGCACTAACACTAAGCGGGTATGTGTTGTTTTTAAGCACATTACCATAAATCAAATACTTGATAATGCTATCATAGTATGATGTTACCGCATCAATTGTGGTATGTGTTTTTACGCCTAAATTATAAGCATGGGCTTCTATGTTTTTTAATTCATCTTCCGAAAAACCACCGGTGTTCACAATCACACTATGTACTTCATAGCCCTTTTCGTCGGTTAAATATTTAACGCAATAAGACGTGTCTAAACCTCCGCTAAATCCAAGTACCACTTTATCGCCCGCCTTTACTTGATGTAATTCACTTGCCATTTTATTATTTTTTTTCGATTGAATTTTTTTTGCTTGTATTCTTTTCTTTTTTTCTAAACCACTTCAACAAATTATTTTGCTTGAATTTCATAAATCGCTCATAGAGCTTAGAATTGCTTTTAAATTCTGCCGATGTTTCTTGTGTTGTGTAGTGATCGGCCGGGTCATACAACATCGCTGTACACATACAGTTTTTCCGCTCTTTACTTTGCAAAATTTCATAGTTCACACAGCTTTTGCAACCAGCCCAAAACTCTTCATCGTCTGTTAGTTCACTGTACGTAACAGGCTCGTAACCTAGGTCACTATTGATTTTCATGACCGCAAGACCCGTTGTTAATCCAAATATTTTTGCTGTTGGATACCGCTCTTTTGATAAATTAAAAATCGTTTGCTTGATTAATTTAGCAACACCACTTTTTCTGTGGGCGGGTGCCACAATGAGTCCACTATTGGCAACAAATGTTTCGTGCCCCCAAACTTCTATATAGCAAAATCCAACCCAAGTACCATCCTGTTCTACGGCAATTACCGCCTTGCCCTCTTCCATTTTTTTGGCCACGTATTCGGGAGTTCTTTTGGCAATACCAGTACCTCTGGCTTTTGCAGAAGATTCCATTTCGTCAGTAATGGTTTGAGCATATGTAACGTCGCTAGCATTTGCTACGCGAACAATTATTTTTTGTTCCAACGCCTTCAATTAAAATTGTAGAAAAAGAAAATGAAAAATTAAACTGGGGATTTTTTCACTGATAGGGGCAAGTGCCAGTTGCTCGTCCTATCAGCATCCACGTCGCAACTGGACCACAAGCCTAGCCACAGAAACAAATCCCAAACAGTTAATGGTTGGGAGGTAAATTGAGTTTCTATATTGAAATGCCATTTTCACCTAAGCGGTTTG
>JBEITL010000082.1:0-6193 GCA_040374915.1 Sediminibacterium sp.
GATAGCGAACAACTCGCATTTAACGATAACCATTTTGATGGCATTACTGTTGCATTTGGTGTGCGTAATTTTGAACACTTAGAAACAGGCCTACAAGAAATGTTTCGTGTATTACAACCAGGTGGCAAACTCGTAATTCTAGAATTTTCAAAACCAAAACAGTTTTTGTTTAAAGGCTTCTATAATATTTACATGAATTTAGTAGCGCCTGGTTTTGGTAAAATGATTGCAAAAAATAAAGAGGCGTACCAATATTTAAATGATAGTGTTCAAGCTTTTCCTGAAGGAGATGCTTTTACGAGCATCATGGAAAAAGTGGGCTTTACCTCTATTACAAGTAAGAAATTGACTTTTGGCATATGCACGATTTACTGCGGAAAAAAATAATAACCACATGCATTATTTTATTTTGCGCGGTGAGCAGTATACAGGCACAGCGCGAAATATACCGTTCGTATAGAGACGACCTGCCATACTATTTTGGTTTAACCCTAGGTTACAACAAAAGCTATTTACACCATACCAAATCTGCTGATTTCTTGGCTTCAGATTCTATCATTTATGTAAACCCGGCAGCCAGCGGTGGGATTACCATGGGTTTATTAGCGACCCTCAAAATCAATGACCATATAGAGCTTCGTGCAAATCCACAACTTATTATTGGAGGCTCCAAATACATCGACTACACATTAAAATCTGTTAAACCTGGCGAGCAAAACCAGCAACAACAAATTTTACCTTCTACCCTTGTAAGTCTTCCAGCTCACTTTAAATTAAATTCAGACCGTATAGGTAATTTTAGGTTGTATATTTTAGGTGGCGTTAAATTTGATTTTGATTTATCTAGTAATTCCACATCCCGCAACGCAGATGACCTCGTTAAATTACGCGCAGCCGATTTTGGTTTAGAAGCAGGCCTTGGTTTAAATTTTTATTTACCTTTTGTAACCGTTTCTCCTGAAATAAAATTTAGCTACGGCCTCACCAATTTACATCAACTTGATCGCGGACTCAAATATTCTAATGTGCTTGATAAATTACAATCTAGAATGATTATGTTTTCAATTCACCTAGAAGACTAACACCCAATTATGAAAAATATCGTCATCAAAAACGTATCCATTGTTAATGAAGGAACCACCACAAATGGTGACGTATGGATTAGAGATACCCGCATCGAAAAAATTGGACCACAACTAGATCCTAGCATGCGCATAGAGGAAATAGACGGAACTGGCCAAACCCTAATTCCTGGTGTTATTGATGATCAAGTCCATTTTAGAGAACCGGGCCTAACGCAGAAGGCAACCATTTACACCGAAGCAAAAGCAGCGGTACGCGGTGGTGTTACTTCCTTTATGGAAATGCCCAACACCAATCCGCCGGCCTTTACACATGCATTATTGGAGCAAAAATATGATATCGCAAAGCACCATGCACTTGCGAACTACTCCTTTTTTATGGGTACTTCCAATGATAATATCGAGGAAGTATTACGCACCAACGATAAAAAAAATGATATCTGCGGTGTTAAAATATTTATGGGTTCTTCAACTGGAAATTTACTTGTTGAAAATCCTATTCTACTAGAAAGAATATTTGAAGGGTCCGAGGTTTTAATTGCTACACATTGTGAAGAAGAGCGTCTTATCAAACACAATCTAGCCAAGGCAGTTGCCGAAAATAGAAAACTAACCGCCGCAGATCATCCAATCATAAGAGATGAAGAAGTATGTTTTGAATCTTCTTTTAGAGCGGTACAAATGGCCAAAAAATTTGGCACTCGATTGCATATTTTACACATTACCACCGCTAAAGAATTGCAACTCTTTAGCAACATGCTGCCACTCGAAGAAAAAAGAATTACATCAGAAGTATGCGTACATCATTTGCACTTTACATCCGACGATTATGCAGGTTTAGGCAATCAAATAAAATGCAATCCTGCCATTAAAGCCCCACACAATAAAACAGCATTATGGGAGGGATTGTTAGATGATAGATTGGATATTATTGCTACCGATCATGCCCCGCATACTTGGGCCGAAAAACAGGAAGACTATTTACATGCGCACGCTGGGCTTCCACTCGTGCAGCACGCACTAGGGCTGATGCTCCATTATGTAGCCGAGCAAAAAATTACCATAGAACGCGTTGTAGAAAAAATGTGTCATGCACCTGCACGCTGTTTTCAAATTAATAACCGTGGCTTTATTAGAGAAGGTTACTATGCCGATCTAGTATTACTTGATAGAAATACGCCGGAAACCATTACTAAAGAAAATATCCTGTACAAATGCGGATGGAGTCCACTCGAAGGCTTTACCCAACCCGCTACTGTTTCAAAAACTTTTGTAAATGGTCATATGGTGTATGGAAATGGTGGATTTGATGAATCAAAAACTGGTATGCGTCTTCAGTTTAACAGATCCTAAATTATGCAGGTAGATAAAGATACCCTTCACGACCTCTCCATCTTTAATAGCGATGAGTCTGCGTCTATTTTCAATTACCTCAATCAAACCGGGACGATTGGTGGCAAAGAAATGCTTAGATACCTCGTTGAGCATCCACTTGATAACACCCAAAAAATTAAAGACACACATGCGGT
Source organism: Sediminibacterium sp. (assembly GCA_040374915.1). GTDB lineage: Bacteria > Bacteroidota > Bacteroidia > Chitinophagales > Chitinophagaceae > Sediminibacterium. The sequence goes on from JBEITL010000082.1 coordinate 2,612, forward strand.
TATTCAGGCCCTTGTAAACACGCTACCTAATTGGCCCATAAGTATCACTAACGGCACCATTATGGTAGTGGCTAAATATTACGAAACACAGTTTGACCCATACCCAGAACATCCCACCTATTTAAACAGTAACTGGTATAAAATATTTCATGCCCCAGATTATGCATTAACTAAATATACCATCACCCACTGCACTGATTTTTTGAATGGTATGTTTGCGATTCATCAACTTTTACTAGACTACAATCATCATCCAATTATTGCAAGCTGGACCGCAATCATCGAAAAAAAAATAAGTAAGCCAACATTTGCGGCACTTAGGGGCATAGACGCTAAAACAGCATCCCCGCAACAAATTTTAAGTATTGCTGGTCAAATTAGAACAAGGCACAAGCAGGATTTTTATGACCTCATAGATTTGTACAGTAACATGGATGCCTACCAAAGTTTAGCGCGCGTATTTGTAGCTGAGGACCTTTGCTTTCCCAATTTTACAACGGCAGCTACCGCGTATATTGAAGCAACAGGTTGCTACCATCCACTTTTAGAAACACCTACACCCTATAATATTTCGCTCGAAAAAGATAGCAACTTTTTATTTTTAACCGGCGCTAATATGGCGGGTAAGAGTACGTTTATTAAAGCCGTTGGAATTAGCGTTTACCTTGCACATTTGGGTATGGGCGTTCCTGCAAAAACAATGGAGCTTACTTTATTTGATGGACTACTCAGTAACATCAATGTGATGGATAATATTATAAAAGGAGAAAGCTATTTTTACAACGAAGTAAAGCGTATAAAAAATACCATCGAAAAAATTAACGACGGAAAAAATTGGTTAATTCTCATCGACGAACTTTTTAAAGGCACCAACGTAGAAGATGCTATGAAGTGCAGTACTGCTGTTATTGAGGGCCTTCGAAAAATCAAGCCTTCGCTTTTTATATTATCAACACACCTCTACGAAATTGGCGCCAACTTAAAACAGTATACCAATATTCAATTCAAATATTTTGAAACAAATGTGGATGATGGTGAGCTTGTTTTCAATTACCAATTAAAAGAAGGTATTAGTGATGACCGCCTTGGTTATCTCATTTTAAAAAGAGAAGGTGTTGTGGATTTATTACAAAACCTCTAATTTTTTTCATTCAGCAATTATTTCAGGTATTTATTCGGTATCGTTTTTATTAGGCTTTACAGACCTTACCTTTCTACAAGTATCAAAGAGTTTATATGCTTGTAAAAACAATGGGAGCCGCAGTTATGGGCGTTGATGCCATTACGATTATCGTAGAAGTAAATGTAAGTATGGGTCAGGGCTATCAAATTGTAGGCCTTCCTGATATTGCCATCAAAGAAAGTTTACAAAGAACAGAGAGCGCCATCAAATCCAATGGCTTTAGTATGCCACGCATTAAAGTGGTGATTAATCTAGCCCCAGCAGATATTAAAAAAACGGGGTCTGCATTTGATTTACCCATTGCCATTGGCATTTTAGCAGCTAGTGATCAACTTATCCAAGAAGCACAAATTCATAAATACATGCTCATGGGTGAACTTGGTTTAGACGGCACCATTCATCCGATAAGAGGTGCACTGGCCATGGCCATTCGCGCAAAAAAAGAAAATGCACTTGGCATTATTTTACCCGCCGCTAATGCCAATGAAGCGTCCATGGTAAATGGCCTAAACGTTTATGGCGTATCACATTTACAAGAAGTGGTCAACTTTTTTGCTGCCGGAAAAATTACGCCTACCCATCAAATAAATCCAGCAACTTTTTTAAACACAGACCCCACGCTTTCAAGTATCGATTTTAGTGAAGTGAGTGGACAAGACAATATTAAACGCGCGCTAGAAATAGCGGCGGCTGGTTCACACAACGTTATATTAATTGGACCTCCGGGCGCAGGAAAAACCATGCTCGCCAAAAGGCTACCTAGCATTTTGCCCCCATTAAACATAGCAGAAGCCCTAGAAACAACTCAAATTTATAGTGTCGCTGGAAAATTAGCCGCTGGGTCTTACTTGGTGCAAACAAGGCCTTTCAGATCACCGCATCATACCATATCAGATATTGCACTTATTGGCGGTGGCAGTCATCCACAACCCGGCGAAATTTCATTGGCGCATAACGGTGTTTTGTTTTTAGATGAATTACCAGAATTTAAAAGATCTGTTTTGGAAGTACTCCGTCAACCCATGGAAGAGCGTATGGTTAGCATCGCAAGAGCCAGCATGTCGCTTACTTACCCAGCCAATTTCATGCTCATTGCCTCCATGAACCCCTGCCCTTGTGGTTATTTCAATCATCCAACAAAAACCTGCAGCTGTCCGGCGGGCGCCGTAGAAAAATATTTAAACCGGGTTTCGGGACCGCTGCTCGACCGTATAGACCTGCATGTAGAAGTAACCCCAGTTACCCATCATGAACTTGACCGAGGCACGCGTGTTTCAGAATCCAATCGTATTAGAGAAAGGGTATTAGCGGCTAGGGCCATACAAAAAAACAGGTACGAACACTGTGCCAACACCTATACGAATGCACAAATTTCAAATAAAGAATTGGCTGTTTTTTGTCCGTTGGGGCCAAATAGCAAGGCCATACTAGCTGCGGCTATGGAAAAATTAAACCTGAGTGCAAGGGCTTATCACCGGATCATAAAAGTAAGTAGGACGATTGCAGATTTAGCAGCCGCACCACACATTTTACCCGAACATATTGCAGAAGCCGTCCAGTACCGAACCCTAGACCGTGCCAATTGGAGCGCGGGTGGCGGGGGTTAAGCTACTGTTCAATCATTAAATTAATATTGGCCTGTATTTAAAAGCACGAGCGTGCAGGCGTCCATGGTTTCAATCCCTTTTTGCTTTGCTACCATCGTAAAAGCTTCATTTTCGGTGCCCGGATTAAAAATAATGCGCTTAGGCGCCAATGAAAACAAATAAGGTATCAGTGCATGCTGAGCCGCGGGGTTCACATACAATGTAATGGTATGAATAGCTGATAATACGGGCTCACCTGTAACAATGGGCGTATCATCTATATGACCCGGTTTAAGACCTATACACGCAACAGGATGTCCATGCGCTACAAGTAATTTTGTCGCTAAATAACTATAACGCTCCGGATTTTCAGAAGCACCTATAACGAGTGTTTTTTTTGGATTGGTAGGTTGCGATGTCATTTTTCAAAGATACATACTAATTCCCCAAATTAAAGCAGGGCTTAGGCCCTGGCGGTTTTCAATGAAATTATTTTTTATGTATTGTCAAAATATATTTTAACTTTACACCTCAACTTTTAACCCAAACAAACAACAATACCATGGCAAAAGCAAAAAAAGCCGCTCCTAAAAAAGCTGCTGCAAAAAAACCAACTGCTAAAAAAGTAGCAAAAAAAGCAGCTCCTAAAAAAGCTGCTGCAAAAAAACCAGCTGCTAAAAAAGTAGTGAAAAAAGCCGCTCCTAAAAAAGCTGCTGCAAAAAAACCAGCTGCTAAAAAAGTAGTGAAAAAAGCTGCTCGTAAAAAAGCTGCTGCAAAAAAACCAACTGCTAAAAAAGCAGTGAAAAAAGCCGC
>JBEITL010000230.1:0-2338 GCA_040374915.1 Sediminibacterium sp.
AGCCAGTAGAGATAATGTTGAAAGGTGGGCTAACTATTTGTCTTTAAAAACCAGCACAAATCTAATTTTCACCAGATCGTCTGCTTTTACAAAGAGTAAACTAGGTCTTTTAACATTATAGGATTCGAGAAGCACAGGGAAGTCACCTTCATACAACCACTCATTGTTATCTTTTCTAGTCTTTACTACAAATTGAACTTCTTTGGTAACACCGTGAAATTGTAATTTTCCTGTTGCAAGTATGTCGGCGCCATTGTATTTAATGCTCGTGCTACTAAACGTAATATTAGGAATCGTTAGCGCATCTAATACTTCAATCATATGACTATCTCTACTTGATAGGCCACTATTAAAACTACTCACTTTTGCGAGCACAGAAATTTGTTCTAATTTATCGCCGTTCCATTTACTTGCTACGTTTACCTGCTTGCTGGTTCCATCCCAAGCATGCAATTTGTGTTTCATGGTATATGTAATACTAGAGCTCGTTACATCGTACGTAGGTGCCTGAAAAAATACAGACATTAATAGGTTTAAAATAATGTAGTGTAGCATCATTTAGAATTTAATAACAACAAGCGCTGTTGCCAAACTGGCAAAACTTACATACGCAGCTGCGCGGTGATAAGGTTTTAAGGAAACATTGTCTTCGATTTGTGAGCCGAGTATATTGGTTGCAATCATACCCGAAAGGTGTAATACAGCAAGCCATTTATGCAAACGAATAGAGGTGATTTTCTTATCCCTGCTAAACGCCGAAGGTGGGGCAAAAAGCCCGTTTAGTGCAGTAAATCCGTAACTAAGGTTTACGGCCATACCCATGTTTTCATGGAGGTCTTTTACTTTGTAATCACCTTTATACAATTGACCTCCAATAATGCCCTGTGCAAGCATACCACCAATTGTTACAAATCCGCCAATTTGGTGGAGCTTCAACATGGTCCTTCTAATTTTGAGGTCTTTTTGTCGATTTACAACTAGGTCATTGCCGCTATACCTATTTTTTAAGAGCCCACCCGTACCCCACAAAACACGCTGGGTAAATAGCATTTTTGCAGGGGGTTGAATTAAACTCGAGTCTACTTTGTTATCACTGATTAGTTGTTGTAACAATGAATCGGATTGAGCTGCAATAGGTTGTACGCAAAATAAACAACCCACCAAAAAACCTAATAAATACGTTTTAGAAAATTGGATACGCTTATACATACTTAAAAGTTATGATGTGAAAACGGCTTGGTTATTCAATTTACGCATAATCATTGAAAGCGTCATCATCCATACCCATATCTCCTAGGTTAATCATGCTTCCCATCATGTCATTGAATTCAATTTTACCATCAATCATTTTTTTACTGATGATAGAATAAGATGAAAGGCCGTGTAAAACAAATTCCATTAATAATGCAGATTGCTTTTCGCCGGCTTGCGGAAAATGTTTTTTTACAATCCCAAATAAACCATCCACTTTATAGAGTTCGATTATTTTATCCTCGTCTTTCATGTCTAAAAACAAATCGAGATGATTACCAGCATCAAACCATTTTGCAATGGCAGCATACGGGTTTTCAGGTTGCTTTTGTTCTGGCGGGTTAGCTGATTTTTTTGGCGCCTTGCGTTTTTTTACATCATCCGGGTTTGGAAAATAGGTTACAAATATGGTGCGTATTGACTTATTTAATAAGTTTAGCGCCACTTCGTAAGGACCTTCTTGCTCTCCCTCATATACCAGTTCAATTTTTCCAGTAATGGCCGGAATAATTCCCGACAAATCACTTATCCATACCTGTGTATTTGATTGACCATGAATAATAGCCCTTCGCTCTGCACTGCTTACTGCAGCTTCATATGCAGCGATTGTTAAACGCGCACTCACACCACTTTTTTTATCTACAAACTCGTTGGTTCTTGCTTCAAAAGAAACTTGTTCGATAAGTCTTTTAATTAAATCACTTACTTCTACCTTATCTTTTTGAGCAGGTAAAATATTGGCTTCTTGCTCGGTAATGGCAAGTGATGTTTCAATCGTTTTTGGATAGTGCGTTAATATCTGACTTTCTATTCTATCTTTTAATGGTGTTACAATACTTCCTCTGTTGGTATAGTCTTCGGGATTTGCTGTAAACACAAATAAAATATCAAGTGGCATACGAAGCTTAAATCCTCTAATTTGTATATCACCCTCTTGTAAAATATTAAATAAAGAAACCTGAATTCTTGCCTGTAAATCGGGAAGTTCATTGATTACAAAAATGCCTCTATTACTTCTTGGGATAATACCATAGTGAATTACTTTTTCGTCGGCAAAGCTGAGTTTTAAATTAGCTGCCTTAATAGG
>JBEITL010000213.1:0-2898 GCA_040374915.1 Sediminibacterium sp.
CACCGAGAGCAGACACCCCGTTATTGAAAGAAATTTACCACCGGGTGAACCCTATATTTCTAATGACATTGTTGTAAATAATAGTGATCAGCAAATTATTATTTTAACCGGACCCAATATGAGCGGTAAGAGTGCCATTTTAAGACAAACGGCGCTTATCACATTACTTGCACACATGGGTTCTTATGTGCCCGCCACGGCTGCTAAAATTCCTTTAACGGATAAAATATTTACCCGTGTTGGCGCCAGTGATAATTTAAGTGGTGGTGAGTCTACATTTATGGTGGAAATGAATGAAACGGCTAGTATTGTCAATAATATTTCCAGTCGCAGCTTAATATTACTGGATGAAATTGGTAGAGGCACCAGCACATACGATGGTATTTCTATTGCTTGGAGTATTGTAGAGTTTTTACATGGCGCTACCGCAAAACCAAAAACATTATTTGCCACCCACTACCACGAATTAAATGAATTAGAAACTTCATTAACCCGTGTCAAAAATTTTCACGTAACACACAAAGAAGTTGGTAATAAAATAATTTTCTTACGCAAATTGGCAGCTGGTGGAAGTACGCACAGCTTTGGTATTCATGTTGCCACCATGGCGGGTATGCCTCCTGCACTCATTAATAGAGCCAATGAAATACTGGCACTATTAGAAGCCAAAACAGAACATCAACAAGAAAACACAACAACACAAAAACTAGCAGCATCTGGGGCCAAACAAACTAAAGTGCAGCTGTCTATTTTTGATGAACATACCGTTACTTTTAATAGCATTAGAACAGCGCTCAATAGTATCGACATCAATCAGCTAACGCCGGTTGAAGCACTTATGAAACTCAATGAAATTAAGGCTTTGCTAAAATAATTACTTCGCCAAATAGGTTTTAACGCGGCTGTAAACAGGTTCACTTAACTGCACTACTGGTAAACGAACTTCGTTTTTAAGTAATCCCATTTCATGCATAAATGCTTTTACACCTGCAGGATTATTTTCGGCAAACATAATATCATATCCTTCAATTAAAGGATCATTGATTTTTTTTGCTTCTACAAAATTGCCCGCTAAACATGCACGAACCATATTTGAAAACTCAAGTGGATAAGCATTGGCTGCAACACTAATGACGCCTTGCATACCACAAGCAATTTGAGGGAGTGCTAATAAATCATCGCCACTAACAACCACAAAATCAGCAGGCGCATCACGCAAAATTTCCATACACTGCGCCATATCACCACTTGCTTCTTTCATGGCCACTACATTTGGACAATCTTTTGCCAAACGAATGGTAGTTGAAGCAGACATATTACGTCCTGTTCGGCCAGGTACATTGTATAAAATTACTGGCTTAGGGCTAGCAGCCGCAACCGCCTTATAATGCTGATAAATACCTTCTTGAGAGGGTTTGTTATAATAAGGTGCTGCACTTAAAACAGCAACCGCTTTATCTAATGGAAACTTTTGTAAATCACTTACCACTTCGGCGGTACTATTACCACCCACACCAACAATAATAGGCACCCTTCCAGCAACATGGCTAAAAGTGAAATTGATGATTTCAATTTTTTCTTCTTTGGTTAAGGTAGGCGTTTCACCAGTTGTACCAAGTGTAATTAAATACTCAACGCCGCCATTAATTACATGATCAATAACTTTACCTAAAGATGTAAAATCGATACTACCATCTTTTGCAAATGGTGTTACAAGCGCTACCCCTGTTCCTCTCAATTGTTGCTGTACTGTCATTTATATATTATTGTGCGGTTGTTTCTTCCCAGAATCCCATTTTGCAATATTTATCGATACGCTGGTTGATTCGGTCTTGTGGGGCAATATGTTTTATTACCTCGAGTTCTTTAACAATAGCGGTCTTTAAAAGTTCGGCAGCTTCGGTGTAATCCCAGTGTGCTCCACCTAAAGGCTCATGTACAATTTCATCCACAAGGCCAAAACCTTTCATGTCTGTGGCCGTTAATTTTAATTGCTCTGCGGCAAGTTCCTTTTTATCCCATGAACGCCATAAAATAGAACTACAACTTTCTGGAGAAATTACAGTATACCATGTGTTTTCCATCATCAGCACCCTATCGCCCACACCTATTCCTAAAGCACCACCACTTGCTCCTTCGCCAATAATCACCACAATTACTGGAACCTTTAAGCGGATCATTTCATAAATATTTCTGGCAATCGCTTCCCCTTGTCCACGCTCTTCTGCTTCAAGACCTGGAAAAGCGCCTGGGGTATCTACGAGTGCAATAACTGGCTTATTAAATTTTTCTGCAAGGCGCATTAAACGCAATGCTTTTCTGTAGCCTTCCGGATTGGCCATTCCAAAATTACGGAGCTGTCTCATTTTTGTATTAGCCCCTTTTTGCTGACCAATCACCATCACGGTTTCACCATTGAGTTGCGCAAAACCACCCACCATCGCTTTGTCATCCTTTACATTGCGGTCGCCATGTAATTCAACAAAATTGGTAAACATTTTGTCGATGTATTTTAAAGTATACGGCCTGTCCGGATGTCTACTTAATTGCACACGCTGCCATGGTGTTAATGAAACAGTCAGTTCTTTTCTTTTTTCAAGAATAGATGCTTCTAGTTGTGCAAGCGTTTTACTATAATCGATTTTGGGGTTCTTCTCTTGTAACTTTTTAGTATCCTCAATTTGCTCAAATAATTCCTTAATGGGCTGCTCGAATTCTAAAAATTGTCTATTCGGGTACTGTGGCATAATGAGTGCGAATTTCGTTAAAATTAGGGGTTCAAATATTTTTCTGAAAAGATTTGTTTATGAAAAGGGTTTACCCTTATCTTTGCCGTCCTGAAAACGACCTGAAAAGGCAGTTTTTGGAGGTTTGGATCGGTAGTTCAGTTGGTTAGAA
>JBEITL010000080.1:0-6320 GCA_040374915.1 Sediminibacterium sp.
AAAAACAAAAACTTGGAATTACGAATTCATTACAAACTACTTTAAAACCAGCGACACAACGAATAAAACGCCTGCCACTCAATACGACATTAAAAAAATAGATTTAAAATCTGTACGGTTTGAACAAAACGACCTGTGGACCGGATCTTATATGAAAGTCGGCGCTTTAAGCTTAGTTGTAGATTGTAAAAAAATAAATGTCGAAACAGGTTTTATTCAATTAGGAACTGTTAGCCTCGATCAACCATCTTTTGTAATGAAGGTGATACCTGCGCTACAATCGGCTAATTACAAAGAAACCACTAATACCAATACGCCAAAAAGCAAAAGTCAACTCAACATCAATGCAGATGAAATAAACATCAGTAAAGGCTCACTTGTTGTTGATAGTGATTTTGAAAAATCATATCAGCATTTCGACGGAACGCATCTTAACTTTTCTAGTATCAATGCCTCCATAAAAAATGCATTCGTATCGGATAAGGAAATAAAAGCACTCATTACACTTTCAACGAAAGAGAGGTCGGGACTTGTGGTAAAAAAGTTGAATACCGCATTTAAGTTCAATCAGAACATGATGGAATTTGCCAATTTAGACCTTCAAACCAATAAATCCCGCATTGGTAATTACTACGCCATGAAGTTTACAAATTTTGATAAAGACTTCAGCAATTACATCTCCAATGTTATCATGGTAGCTAATATAAAAGAATCGGTGGTCCATACAGATGATATCGCTTTTTTTGCCCCTGCCATGACTAAGTTTAAAACAAAAGTCCAACTATCCGGACTTTACAATGGAACCGTTGATGACTTTACAGTTAATAAACTACAACTAAGAACTGGAAGCAATAGTATTTTAACAGGTATCTTTTCTATGAAAGGTTTACCAGAAATAGAAAAAAATCAAATCACACTACAAAATGGTTTTGCCCAAAGTAACTACAAAGACCTAGCGCAGTTTATTCCTTCAATACAAAATATCCAAAGCCCTAGTTTTGCATCGCTGGGCACGATCTTATACAAAGGGAATTTTAACGGCACCGCTTTTGACTTCGTTACAAAAGGCGTTTTTAATACGGCACTAGGTGGCATTACCACAGATATCAACTTAAAACTACCTCCAAAAGGTGAAGCTAGTTACAAGGGGAAACTCGAAACTGTCGCATTTAATTTGGGTAAATTCACAAGCAATAGTGATTTAGGTACCATCGATTTTAAGGGAAGTATCGAAGGCAGTAGCTTTGATATAGAAAAACTAAAAACAAGTATCAGTGGCGACATAAGATCCATTCAATATAAAAACTATGATTATAAAAGCATTGTAACCAATGGCACTTTTCAGAAAAAATATTTCAATGGTGACATTATTATCAATGACCCTAATTTAAATTTTACCAGCTCCTTAGAAATTAATTTCAATCAAAAAGTACCCGCTTTTAATATTGTAGGTGACCTGGCCTATTCCAATTTAAAAGCCCTTAAACTATATCCCAAATTTCTTGAAGTAACAGGCCTATTGGATGCCAACTTTACAGGAAGCAATCTAGACAACTTTATAGGAAATGCTAAATTTTTAAACGCCAATATTAATGATTCAACAACCAAGTTAAATTTCGATTCCCTTGCCATTCAGTCTTCTCAAGTAGGAAATGAAAAAAACATTACGCTAAAAAGTAACGACTTTAGTGCAAGTATCGTCGGTCAATTTAATGTAGCCGACTTACCAAAAAGTATTCAATCTTTTTTACATCACTACTACCCTAATTATATTGAAGCACCAGGTAAGCTTAGCGCAGATCAAAACTTTACCATTAAAGCAAACGGAAACTACATAGACCCCTATGTAAGTTTATACAATAAAAACTGGAGTGGCTTTAATGACCTTTCATTTGAAGGAAAAATAAATACTAAAACGTATCAATTAACTGCTACGGCAAATATTCCATATGGTAAAATCAATGACTATGCGATCACTGGCGCTAGCATAAAAGCCAAGGGCGACATAAACAACCTATCCTTAATAAGCAATATTGATAATTTCGGAATTGGAGATAGCATCCATTTTCCAAACTCCATCATTTCCATAAATTCAAAAAATGATAAATCAACTGTTCAAATAAAAACAAGCGCCTCTAGCAACTTAAATGACGCCAACTTAGAAGCAGAAGTATATACGCTTCAAGACGGACTTCGTATTGGATGGAAGCCTTCTAATTTTACCCTTAATAATAAAAAATGGACGCTTGAAAAAGAAGGAGAATTGGTATTACGCAAAAATTTTGTGCATGCTAGTAATGTAAAATTTGTGCAAGGAACCCAAGAAATATTAATTCAAACAGAAGAAGAAGACGGCGGCAATACCAATCAATTAAATATTAAGCTTAACAATATTATCATTGGAGATATTACAAATCTTGTCATTCAACAACCACGTTTTGAAGGTATCGCGAATGGAAATATCACATTAAAAAATATTTTTAATGACTTAAAAGCAGATGCAAGAATCAATACCAGCCAATTAAGGGTAGATAATGACTCGGTAGGTCTCGTCAATATTTCAGCAGGGTACGATGCCAAAACCGGCAATCTTCCTTTTGTGGTGGTATCTGATAATAAAGATTATAAAATACGTGCTAATGGTTTTTATAATATAGCAGATAGTGCTCAGCAGCCGCTGTATACGAACATTGAATTAAATGATACGAGAATTAATTTTGTAGAACAGTTTTTGACGGGCATTTTTTCCGATGTAGATGGCAAAGCAACTGGTCAATTAAGTATTCAAGGCAAACCCACAAGCCCCACTCTTTTGGGAGAAGTACTTGTGAAAAATGCTACATTAAAAGTAGACTATACGCAGGTTCAATATCAACTAGACAGTTTACGCATTAAATTCTTAGAGGATGGTATAGACTTTGGAAAGTTTACAGTAAGAGACAAGTTCAACAACAAAGCAAACGGTTCTGGCAAGTTGTATGAAAAGCAATTTGAAAATATGGCGTTTGATTTTGACGTAAACACCAATAATTTACTGCTTATAGATACCAAGGCAAAAGACAACCCCCTTTTTTATGGTAAAGCAATAGGTAAAGCGAATTTTAGTTTTAAAGGACCATCCACAAGTGCAAAAATAACACTAGTAGCAGAATCTACAGATAGTTCACATATTGTTATACCAAATGCTGTATCTAAAGAATCGGCAAGTGCAGATTTTATTACGTACAAAAAATACGGATCAGAAATTCAATTAGAAAGTAAAAAATCAGATTTTAATTTACTGGTTGACCTTGATCTTACGGCTAATAACAAAGCGGAAATAGACGTAATCTTAGACGATATATCAGGCGACATTATTAAGGCAAATGGCAGTGGCAGATTAAAAATTAGATCGGGCACTACAGAACCACTTACCATTAGAGGGCGATACAATATCGATAAAGGAAACTATGATTTTAGTTTTCAATCACTCATCAAAAAACCGTTTGAATTAATTCCAAACAAAGGAAATTATATCGAATGGACCGGCGACCCCAATAAAGCCAACATAAAAATTGATGCGCAGTATACCGCAGAACAAGTAGCACTTTATGACCTTGTAGGTAACCTAAACATGAGTGGCGCTGTTAAAGGATATCGCGGGCCGGTATACGTAGTTGCTCAACTAAGGGATAAATTAACAAAGCCTACAATCAGTTTTAAACTAGATTTTCCACAAGGGAGTCCCATCAAAACCGACAACGAACTAGTACAATATTTAACGAGACTTGAACAAGACGACAATGAAATTCTAAAACAAGTTTCATTTTTAATTGTGTTTAACTCCTTCGCACCTCCTACTATCGGAAATGGTGGAAATGGAAATGCCAATGCTATGTTTGCTACCATTGGCGTAAATACGCTTTCGCAAATTCTTACCAAGGAGATCAATAAAATGTTCTCCAATATGCTTTATAAACTAACTGGCGACAAAAGCTTACGCTTTGACGTTGGAACCTCTTTATATAGCAATTCCGAGCTTTTAGGAGCCGCCTCCGGCATCAATAGCAATGTTGCGGGTGCTGGCATTAATAGATCGAGGGTTAATTTTAAAGTAGGTAAAAGCTTTTTCGAAGATAAAATTGTTGTAACCTTTGGTGGTGATTTAGATTTTAATTTAAGCAACTCTTCCAGTGTTAAAAACGGAAACTTACAATGGCTTCCAGATTTAAACATAGAATTTATCCTTTCGCAGGATCGTAAACTAAGGGCTATTTTGTTCAATAAAAACAGCCTTGATATAAGTGGCTCCAGCTTTGGTAGACGCAACCGTTTTGGTGCAAGTATTTCGTACAGGAGAGATTTTGAAAGACTATTTTAAAGCACTTACAATAAAGGCGTCGGAACTTTAGTGGAACCATGCAATCGGTACACTAAAAAATAACGAACTACAACACCACCCCTAATTTGATTGATCCGTATTGGTGCGTCGATCGTTTTAAAAGATGACCCATAGGCTTCAGCAACATTAAAAGGTACATTGGAAGGTACAATGCAATATGCATCGGTACCAAGTGTTAAAGCAGGACGCACTTTATTTAACCAAGCAAATTTATGTATATCCTGAAGTGGGCCCATACCAATTAAAGGAAGTCCAGAAGTGCGGGCCGTATAAAACTCTATATGACCAGCCGGAAACCACTTGCCAACAATTATAGAAGGCGCTTTACCCATCACATGGTTAGATTGATCCTGAGCTACGATGGATTTAAAAGCGACACTAAAACTTTTCCATCCAGACAAATCTAATGTAGGACAGTACTCACCTAAGTTATCATTTTTTTGACTACCAAAATTGCCCGGATATTTTTGAACTATAATAACAAGTGCAAGTAAAATCGTAAATACAAATCCCAGCGAAGTGTTTAACAAATAAAAGGACCAACTCCCTTTTTTTTGATCTATAAAAATACCAGCGAGGATCATTAATGGAATAAATGCAGGACCCGACCAGTGCGGAAGTGTAGGATTAAATAGTGCGACGATCCAAAAAACTAAAACAAGTGGAATACTCATCCATAACAACCATCGACCACTATTTTTTTGTTGAAATGAAATTTTTCCAAATGCTATAACAGCGGACACCATCAAAAAATAAACAAATGGATTTTGATATAAAACCTCTCCTACTAATTCTGTTGTTAAGCTAGCAATATCAATGCCTGTATGTGTTACGCGTTCCGAATGAAAACGATATGTGATAAAATCATAAATGATATTCCAGTATACAATGGGTACTATACATAGTAGCGTAATCGATACTGCTGCCATAAATGGCCACGAAAATATTTTCTTGTAATTTGTAAACAATAGATAGGCGCCAAAGCCTGCCCATAAAAATAACCCGTGTACTTTTGAGAGCGTGGCAAGCCCAATAAGTAAGCCAAGGAGCATCCAATAGCCTATTTGCTTTTCTTTATTTCCAAATAGTAGCAAAGACATCACATACAAAGACGCTGTCCAAAAAATGAGTTGCGCACTATCTGGTAAAATAAAAAAGCCAGCTATAAAGCCCGTATACACGCATGCTTGATAGAGTATAGCGGCATAAAATCCGGCTCTTTCATTGGATAAAACAGTGGTTGTTTTAAAAACAAAATAACAACCCAAACTTGCACTCATAATGGCACCCATGCGCATACTGAGTTCAGATACCCAGTGCATATTTAAAGTAGTTGCACGAATCAATAAACCTAGAAGTGGCGGATGATCAAAATGATTAAAATCTAATTGTAATGCATAGGTCCAGTAATAGACTTCGTCATTGCCAAGTTCCAAAAAAGGAGCAACAATCATTTTGATGCATGCAGCAAAAAAAATGAGCCCGAATACTTTTTGGGAATAGGACTTAAACATATGAATAAAAAATTAAGCGCCTTTTTTTACAAACCACTCTACCGCTAATTGATAGCCCTGCAAACCCAGTCCAACAATAGAACCAGTTGCTTTTGCAGATACGTGCGAGATTTTTCTGAAATCTTCTCTTGCATGCACATTACTAATATGCACTTCTATTACTGGCGTTGTTATTGCAGCTACGGTATCTCCTATCGCAACAGATGTGTGGGTGTAACCACCTGGATTAAAAATAACACCAGTAGCTGTAAAACCTACTCGCTGTAATTCGTTGATGAGTTCACCTTCTATATTGGATTGAAAATATTCGAAATCAACAGCAGGATATTGAGTCACTAAAGAATGATAGAAATCGTCAAACGATGCAGTGCCATAAACATCTGGCTCTCTTTTACCCAACAAATTTAAGTTGGGACCGTTGATGA
>JBEITL010000046.1:0-8369 GCA_040374915.1 Sediminibacterium sp.
AGAAGTAGAGCTGCCACTGCCATAGATGCTGCTGATTGGATCATTGTTAATGAAAGTAGCACCCAAACATTTGTTGGTTATACAGATAACACTTGTACTACCGCTGTTATTAAATATAGAAAAGTAACAAGCAAAGGAAATACAGGCTATCAAATTGTTTTAGAATCAACACCATTTTATGCCGAATCTGGTGGACAGGTTGGTGATATTGGTGTACTTGAATTTGAAGGGTCAACGATTGATGTAATTGATACCAAAAAAGAAAATAACTTAGTCATTCATTTTACGACTGATATTCCTACTAGTTTGGAAGGAACAGTAGTTGCCAAAGTAAATACAGATATTCGAAAAAGTATTTGTGCACACCACAGTGCAACACACTTATTACATGCTGCTTTAAGACAGATACTAGGGACTCATGTTGCACAAAAAGGTAGTCTTGTAAATGCTGCGCAACTTCGTTTTGACTTTTCGCATTTTGCAAAAGTGACTGAAAAAGAATTACAACAAATTGAAGATATTATCAACGAAAAAATTAGAGCGAACATTCCGGTAGTCATCAAAGAGATGACCAAAGATGAAGCGGTAGCGCTTGGCGCGATGGCTTTATTTGGAGAAAAGTATGGTGATACCGTAAGGGTTGTTATGATGGATCCAAATTACTCTATTGAACTATGTGGCGGCACACATATTGGCGGAACAGGCGAGTTAGGTCTATTTAAATTAAAACATGAATCTGCAGTGGCAGCAGGTGTTAGACGTATTGAAGCTATATGTGGCGAAGGCGCTAATACGCAAGTAAATGATGCATTAGCAGAACTTGAAACGATTAAAGAACTTGTAAAAAACACCAAAGAGCCTGTAAAAGCGGTTCAGCAAATGGTTGCCGATTTGCAGTTGTTAAAAAAGCGCATTGAATCTTATGAGGCACTAGCACTTGTTGGTATTAAAAAAGAATTGGAATCTAAAGTGTCGCATATTGGTGATACCCATTTTATTGGTGCTGTTGTAACTATTAGTAACCCTGATGGTCTTAAAAAATTATGTAGCGAGCTCCAAGCAAATTATACAAACTTACTAGTCGTACTCGCCGCTAATATCGATGGGAAAGCATCTATTGCTGTTTTAGTGGATGATACACTACATAATGCGAAAGGATTGGAAGCACAAAAAATTATAAAGGAACAAGTTGCGCCGCTTATTAAAGGTGGCGGAGGTGGGCAAAAAGGCCTAGCAACCGCTGGTGGACAGGATCCTAGCAATCTTGCACAAGTGATTGGAACTGTAAAGAATTTGTTAAAGTAGACCTCAATAGATGATAAAAAAATATCTTTGAAACCATAAAACAATCAAAACTATGAGTAAAATTATTTCATTATTTACAGCAGCTTGCTTGCTAGTATCGGCCGCTAACGCACAAGAAGAAAAGAAAGTAGTCATTGTAAAAAAAATGGATACCACCATCGTTCATGAAAAAGACAGTGGTCCTCAAAAAATGACGGTGATTGTCGAAAATGGAAAAATAACCATTAATGGCAAGCCTGTAGAAGGTGCTAATTTACCAGAAATGATGGGCGGTGCAGTTGGCATTCCTAAAGTGATGATGTTCAAATCTGATGATATGAATGCACCGCTTCCTAAATTAGATGGTAAAGTGACCGAATTAAAAATCGCAAAAGGCATGCCGCTTGATATGAGTCAATTAGGCGAGGCTTTTGCATTTGCATTAAATGATGGACCAAAAATAGGTATCAGTATAGAAGATCTAACAGAAGGTTCTGGTGCCAAAGTATTAGACGTTACAGAAGGATCTCCAGCTGCAAAAGCAGGTATCGCAAAAAATGATATCATTACATCTGTGGATGGTTCATCTATATGCGATGTAGCTACTTTGCAAGAAAAAGCTGCTAATTTAAAAGCAGGCGACAACATCGCTTTAAAGTTAACGCGTGATGGTAAGTCAAAAGAAGTGACTATTAAAATTCCAAAAAAAGTAAAGAAGGCTAATATATAAGCATCTTAAGTGTACGATAACCCGGTAACTAATCTTATTTTTGTTTGAGATGACCTCAAGCAATCAATACGAAGCAGTTATCGGGTTAGAAGTACATGCACAGCTAGCTACCAAAAGCAAGCTATTTTGCGCCGATGCCACCAGTTTTGGCGCAGCACCCAATACACAGATCAGTCCCATCACAATGGGCCATCCGGGTAGTCTTCCAAAAACCAATAAATTAGCTGTTGAGTACGCCATTAAAATGGGACTTGCTTGTGGCTGTACCATTGTCAAGGAAAACTACTTTGCAAGAAAAAATTATTTCTACCCTGATCTTCCAAAAGGCTATCAAATTTCGCAACACACCACACCTATTTGTGCTGGCGGAAAAGTTTCCATACAAGTAGAGGGTCAAAAGCGCTTTGTTCAATTAAATAGAATTCACCTAGAGGAAGACGCGGGGAAAAGTATTCATGACATTGACCCTTCACATACCCTCATAGATTTAAATAGAGCCGGCACCCCCTTAATTGAAATAGTTACAGAACCTGATTTATTTAGTGCCGAAGAAGCATTTGCTTATGTTACTGAAGTAAGAAAACTAGTGCAGTGGCTAGGCGTTTGTGATGGAAATATGGAAGAAGGGTCTTTAAGATGCGATGCCAATGTATCGGTACGACGTAAAGGAGAAAAAAAATTAGGTACAAAAGTTGAAGTAAAAAATTTAAATTCTATTCGGAATGTAAAAAAAGCGATTGAATTTGAAATTGCTCGACTCGTTGAAATACTTGAATCCGGCGGGACTATTACCCAACAAACCAGAAGTTTTGATGCGTCCAATGACACTACATTTGCTATTCGGGATAAAGAAGAAGCAAACGATTACCGTTATTTTCCAGATCCAGATTTAGCCCCCTTTGTATTAAGTGATGCGTATATCAATGAAATAAAATTAGGCTTACCTGTTTTGCCTACTGCACTTGAAGAAAAATTAATGAAGCAGTATCAATTGAATGCATATGATGCGGCTCAAATTTGCGAATCACTCCCTACTGCACAGTACTTTGAAGCCACCGCTGCACACACGAATCAATATAAATCAGTAGCTAATTGGATGCTAGGTCCCATTAAATCATACTTGAATGAAGTAGGACTAAATTATAGAACACTTGCGCTACAACCTAATACACTGGCAGCTCTTATTCAACTAATAGATGCTGGTCAATTAAATTTTTCTGTGGCTGCCTCTAAAATACTACCTCAATTAGTTGATGGCAAAAAAACCGATGTTTTAGCAGTTGCTACAGAACTGAATGTCCTACAAGTAAATGACTCAGATACCCTAGAAGCTTGGGTAGATGCTGCCATTGCGCGTATGCCAGACAAAGTGATTGAATACCAAAAGGGGAAAAAAGGACTTATCGGTTTGTTTATAGGTGCAGTTAAAAAAATAAGTAAGGGTCAAGCAGACCCAAATAAAGTCAGCGATATGCTCTTAAAAAAATTAAATAAATAATTATTAATCAATACATCAATCATGAAAAAAACAATTAGTGTATCTCTAATTGCAGTAACCATTTTGCTTGGCTGTACCGAAAAAAAATACGGCGGCTTTACAGTAAGTGGTAAAGTAAGTAACGGAGGTAGTCAAAAAATTTATTTGCAAGAATTGCCTTTTGCGGGATCAGAACCTTTAATACTAGACTCTGCTACTTTAAAAGAAAACGGAAAATTTGAGCTACGAGCAACTGCTTTAGAAGAAGGCCTCTACAGGCTATCCTTGGAAAGGGGACCTGAAGTATTACTGGTAAATGATAAAAAAAGCATCCGCATTAATATCGATGTAAATCAACCTAGAAATTATGAAATTGAGGAGTCTGAAGCAAGTAAAAGCCTGCAAACATTATTTTCGAAATATAGTGTAGCTGACTCTATTTTATTACTCACAATTAATAAATTAGACAATGCCCAAAAGTCTGGCTCTGATAGCCTTCTGCAGGGATTAAAAAATATGAGAGACAAGGAGCTTGTATCTATTAATAATATCGTCAACGAATTTATTAATAATTCAAAGAGCCCTGCAACTATCTATTATGCCATTGGCATGGCAACAAGAACAATGCCAGAAGAAGCAGTTAAACAACTTGTCGTAAAGGCTGCCACTAAGTTTAAAGAACATACAGGTCTTGCTAAAATCAAGGCACTCATGACGGTTCAACAAGCAGCTCCAAGCACAGCTAATGCTTATGCGTTATTAAATAAGCAGGCGCCTGAAATTAATTTACCTGACACAGATGGGAAAGCCTTTTCATTGTCTTCTTTAAAGGGCCAATATGTACTTGTTGACTTTTGGGCTAGCTGGTGTGGACCTTGTAGACAAGAAAATCCAAATGTAGTAGCCGCTTATAAGAAGTTTAAAAATAAAAATTTTACAATACTTGGTGTTTCATTAGACAATGATAAAGAAGCTTGGATAAAGGCCATTAAAAACGACGGACTAAACTGGAAGCAAGTAAGTGATTTAAAGCAGTGGGAATCAACTATGGTGCCTTTATATGGTTTTGATGGTATTCCATTTAATGTGCTAGTAGATCCTTCAGGGAAAATTATCGCAAGCAGTTTACGAGGTGAAGACTTAGAAAAAACACTAGCTGCTATTTTAAAATAAATTAGTTTGAGGTAAAAAAAATGGCGCTCGAAATCGAGCGCCATTTTTTATGTAATGTATGAAACAATTACCATCCTGGATTTTGAACTAGGTTGGTGTTGATGTTAATTTCATAAGTAGGAATACCCCATACAAACTGAGGGCTATTAGCTGCTACATTAATTTGGTGGTAGTTTGTAGCAGGCGTAGTATTGATAGCACCTAAATCTTGAGGTGTACCTCTAGTAAAGCCTAACTTCCAACGCTTCAAATCAAATAAACGGAAACCTTCGAAAGCTAATTCTCTGGTTCTTTCGTTTCTGATTTCAGTCATTAAAGCAGCACCTGTTACACCAGATAAAGCAGTTAAACCTCTTGCTGTACGAAGTGTGTTTAGTGTAGATAAAGCAAGTGCTTCACTAGCACCGCCTGCGTTAGCAGCAGCTTCTGCATAAATCAAGAACTGCTCTGCAGAACGGAATACCTTTGGCGCGTGTTGATAGTTGGTAAAAGCACCGGTAAATAAAGCTGGATTACCAGGGAATTTATTGACACACCACATTGTTGGGTAGTTAACACCCTGTACAATAACTGGAAGTTGCTTTAAATAAACACTTCTTCGTAAATCAGATGCAGCAAACAAATTAACAAAGTCTACAGTTGGAATAAAATCCGGTGTAAACTTACCAGTAGCACCATTAAATCCTAAATAAATAGAGTTGGTGTTTGCTTGCTCTGTTTGCTTAACAACTGCAGCTTGGAAAATAACTTCTGTAGCCAAATCGTTGGTCCACATGTTATTTAAATTAGTAAGGGTATTTAACAGCGGATATCTATTACTTGAAATAATAGTATTTGCTGCAGCCATAGCACCTGTCCAGTCTTGCATATGTAAACGTACGCGCGCTTCTAGGGCAGTAGCAACATCAATTGTAAATCTAGTTGCACCTGGGGTTCCAGCTGTAGACGCTAGGTTTAATTTTGCAGTAGCGATATCAGATAAAATCTGATCATACACTTTTTGCACAGTCGCTCTTGCTGGTCTAGCATTGATGTTAAACTCTAAAACCAATGGCACACCTAAATCGGTAGCAGCTGTTGCTCTATCATAAGGTTTTGCAAAACGTAAAATCAATTCTGAATAATAATAAGCACGCGCTAAGTATGCATCACCCTTGTATTTGTTTAATGCTGTAGCTTCTGCTGCAGTATTGGTTTTGATTTTTTCAAAGCCAGCAATACAAGTATTGATATTTCTTAATCCAAAATAATAACCCTGCCAAGGACCGCTTAAAGCGCCATCATCAGACAAAAAGCTAGTTCCCCATCTGTGCGGGTTACCATTTCTGTTACCAAAATCAAGTGTAGCGTTTAACTGGTCTGCTTGTACATCTTGAGAGATGTTATAAGAACCATACACTCTACCACGTAAATCGGAATATAAACCATTGTTCCAAGTGGCTGCATCCTTAGCCGTTTGGAATGATTGAGACAGCTCAATACTGTTGTACGGATAAAGGTCAAGTCTTTTTTCGCAAGATCCTAACGTAAGGATAGCGGCAAAAGCGACCATGTTTTTTATTAATAATTTTTTCATTTTCATTTTCATTTAACTGGTTATGTAAAGCTTAGAACGAAAGATTTAATCCAACAGCAACTTGACTTGTGTTAGGGTTAGCACCTAATGATACGTTGGTATCAACCTCAGGATCAGGACCAGAATAATTTGTTAATGTCCAGATGTTACGCATGGTAACATAGAACTTAGCCCCAGTTAAAACTTTTTGCTTGTTCAACAAAGTTTTTGAAAAATCATAAGCAAAAGTCAAGGCTTTCAAACGCATAAATGATGCATCTTCAATTAACCTTGTGTCAAACTGCGTGAACTGAACACCATATCTAGGGAATACTGTTTTGTCTCCTGGTTGTTTCCAGTAGTTAAGTACCGTGTTAGATTGGTTATAACCAGTAAATTGGTTTGGATTTTCAAAGAAATAACGGTCGTTGTTGATCATGTATTTGCCCTTAGAGAAAGAGAAGTCTGCACTTACAGAAAACTCTCTTACACCAGCGCTAAATCCAAAACCACCATTAAACGGCGCATATCTTTTGATACCTGTATTTTGTTGTAAACCCGCAGTGTTAAATGCATTAGTCGTTGTAGATTTTGTTGTTTCAACAATTTTATTTGGATCAGCATTTGGACGGTACCAAGTTGCATCTCCATTGGCAGGATCTACACCTGCCCAAATTGGATAGAAGTAAGATACCGGTTGACCCACTGCCCAACAAACGCCGGTATTAGGAATAATCCAGTATTGCTTGCCTTGGAATAGTTCGGTAATTTTTTGTTCAACATAACCTACGTTCACATACACATTTAAGAATGATGATTTCTTTTTAATGAAATCATAATTAATGTTTGCGTTGAAACCTGAGTTTTTAAGGCTACCTACGTTAGAGGTAACAGATGAGAAACCAGAAGTCCAAGGGAATGGAACACTAATTAACATACTTGAAGTTAAACGCTCAAAATATTCAACATCGATGTTAAGCTTGTTGAATACAGTTGCTTGAACACCAAGGTTCAATTGTTTTTGTGTTTCCCAAGATAATTCTGGATTACCAGCAGAGCTTACGCCCCATCCTGGAGTAGAGTTGTAAAGGTTAGTACCTACTGTTGCAAGTGATTGGTAGTTACCAATGGATGAGTTACCACTGGTACCAAGGCTTCCTTTAACAACTAGGTTATCAATCCATTTAACATTTTGTAAAAACTTTTCATTTTTGGCTTTCCACATAGCACCTACCGAATAAAAAGTAGCACCTCTAAGAGCTCTACCAAAACGAGATGATTGGTCATTACGAATTGATAAGTCTACAAAATATTTAGAATCTAAATTATAGTTTAAACGTCCAAAATAAGAAGCAAACGCATATTCATCCATAGATGAACCAGCTGTAAAGCCAGTAGGACCAGCAGAAACCAACATCAAACGATCATCTGTTTGACCTGTAGAAGATCCACTGAAACCGTTAGAATTGTTAGAAATAAATTCTTGACCTGCAAGTAAAGTAAAGCTATTACGTTGTTTAAACTTAAAGCTATACTCTGCTGTATTGGTAATTGTTTTGGTAGTACCTCTACTAAATGATTCAGAAGCGTTACCATTGTTTAGAGAACCTAAAAACGAAGGTAATGTTTTGCTTGAACCTCTGTAATCATAAAACTCCATACCTGCTTGAGACTTTAAAGTAAAGCCAGCAAACGGGTTTAACTGAATAAAACCACTTGGGTTAAATTGAACGTTAGAACCCTTACTTTGTATTTTATCCGCTAAATAATTAGGGTTGTAAAAGCCGGCACCCGGAATGAGATCTGGATATTTAACACCATTAGCATCATATGCCGAGTAGAATGGTTGACGTAGTAAAGACAAACCTCTGTTCAATTGGTTTGAACCATAAGGGTTTGTTTGTCTTTCATCATAACCACCAGACAAGTTAACACCTAATTTAAACCAGTTGTTTACAGTGGTATTGATGTTAGCACGCATAGTGTAACGCTCAAAATCTGAACGGTAGGTAAGACCTTCTTGCTTAAATGCAGAACCTGAAATATAGTAGGTTGTTTTTCCACCACCACCAGAGATATTTAAATCAATTTGTTGTGTAGGAATATTTTCTTTGTAGTACTGTTGATACCATTTGGTATCAGCATTATAC
>JBEITL010000090.1:0-5808 GCA_040374915.1 Sediminibacterium sp.
ATAAAGCCATTGAGCGCTTCTTACTAATAGTAAATAAAGATCCAGAAAACCTGGAAGCTATATTTCATTTAGCAGAATGTTACGAGATGCACAACGACAAACCAAATGCAGTAAAGTGGTATACACTTGCTGGGAAAAAAGTTAAAGTGCCCGAAGCAAAAGAAGCAATCGCTAAAAGAATTGCGGAATTGAATAAATAAATTATTATTAACAAATAAAATTACTCCCTGTATGCCTTGTGGTAAGAAGAGAAAGCGTCATAAAATTGCGACACACAAACGTAAGAAACGCCTAAGAAAGAATCGTCATAAGAAGAAGAACAAGTAATTGTTGATTCTTTACTGACTTATACAAACACGCCCTATTTAAACCATAGGGCGTGTTTAACACTTATCTGTATCTAGCCCCTTATTTCCTTTTCTGCAACTTTTCCTATTTCCTTCCTTGATAGGGCTTTGATTGTTAAGATATGGTTGTATACACATGCCGCCCAAAGGGCAGGTGATTTTGTATTTAAAAGTTGCTCATTTTGAACAAAGAATTGATTATAAACGCTACGCCCACGGGTGTAGAAATTGCTTTGCTAGAAGACAAAAAACTAGTGGAGTTACACAACGAAAAAACCGATGCAAATTTTGCAGTGGGTGATCTTTACCTCGGTAAAGTAAAAAAAATAATTCCTGGACTTAACGCTGCTTTTGTAGACGTTGGTTTTGAGAAAGACGCTTTTTTACATTATTCCGATTTAAGTCCTTACGCCAAATCCATTATTAAATATACGCAAGCCGCGATGTCTGATAAAAGCGAACACGGATTTGATTTTGCACGCTTTCAATCGGAACCTGAAATTATCAAAACAGGAAAAATAAACGAAGTATTAAATGGCAAGCCAAACGTACTCGTTCAAATTTTAAAAGAACCCATTGCTGCAAAAGGACCTCGTTTAAGTTGCGAACTTTCATTACCGGGTAGATTTGTAGTGGTGACGCCTTTTAATGAAATTGTAGCGGTCTCTAAAAAAATTCATTCCTCGGAAGAAAGAAAAAGATTACACAAAATTGTAGAAGCCATTAGGCCTAAAAATTTTGGCGTGATTGTGCGTACTGCTGCAGAAGGTAAATCAACAGCTGAGCTTCACCAAGACATGTTATCGTTAGTTGAAACATGGAAAACAATTCAGGCCAATTTAAAAGGCTCAGTAGCCCCTGTTCGTATTTTAAGTGAAGAAACTAAAACAACGAGTATTTTAAGGGATTTGCTCAGTGCCGATTTTAATAGAATTGTTGTGAATGACAAATCACTACACGAAGTAACGCAGCGCTATATTCAGCGCATTGCGCCGGATAAAACAGATATTGTAACGCAGTACAAAGATGGGCTTCCTATTTTTGATCATTTTGGTGTTACCAAACAAGTAAAAGCATCTTTTGGCAAAACGGTAAACCTTCCTAGTGGCGCTTATTTAATTATTGAGCACACCGAAGCACTGCATGTTATTGATGTCAATAGTGGTTATAAGAGCGTGAGCAATAGCCAAGAAGAAAATGCATTAGAAACAAATTTAGAAGCTGCAGAAGAAATCGCAAGACAATTAAGACTTAGAGATATTGGCGGCATTATTGTGGTTGATTTTATTGACATGAAACTTCCTGACAATAAAAGAAAAGTACAAGAAGCCATGGATACTTTTATGAAAGCAGATCGTGCCAAACATTCGGTACTTCCTATTTCTAAATTTGGCCTATTGCAAGTAACGCGTCAAAGAATGCGTCCAGAAGTAAATATCAATACTTCTGAAAATTGCACGGCTTGCAATGGAACCGGAAAAATGACTTCCGCTTTATTATTAGAAGATGAAATAGAAAATAAACTGGTTTACTTGGCTTCTCATGCCCATAAAAAGCTTCAAATGGTGGTTCACCCTATTATTGCGGCCTATTTAACCAAAGGGCTGTTTAGCAACAAACTAAGCAAAATGCGTAAAAAGCATGGTGTAAAGCTCAGTTTGGAGGAAAATACCAACTACCACCTTACCGAATTCAGGTTTTTTGACGCTCAGGAGGAAGAAATTAAGTTTTAACAGTCCCTGCATTAAAATATTTTTTTGATATTATAAATAATTATAATACTAATAAATTTTCCCACCTCAAGCGTAGAGAACAAATTTAAAAAGGCCAATTTGGCCTTTTTTTTATCCAAAAATGGCCAAAAAATACCCCAAAAACACACCGCGTCAAACTGTCGGACCCAACCTGGCCTAATTGTCAGGCTAAGGGTCTTATTACGAAGATAATCGTAGATTAAATTTCCCGTAAATCTCAAAAAATATTTTGCCATCTGCCCCATTATTGTACCTTAGCTGTAGAATTTAATGGGTTAGTAAGTAATAAGGGCCAGTAGCAATGCTGGCCCTTTTACATGCCTACTACCACTGCATTTCAGCAGATTTAACTTGTTTTTTTTAGACGCATTTTTGCAAACATTTACATGTATTTTCCTCTTTTTTTCTCAATACGAACAATGGTTATTTTTTCATTCACGCGATTCTAATTTTTCTGAAATATCTTTATACAATGAGTAAAATAAAATCTGCTTTTTTTTGTAGCAATTGTGGTTATGAAAGTGCAAAATGGATTGGAAAATGTCCAAGTTGTGCGGAGTGGAATACTTTTTCCGAAGAAATTATTGATAAAGGAATTCAGAAGGATCAAAATTGGGATTCTTACCATGAACAAAAGCGCAATTCAAAAATAATTGCGCTCGATGAAGTAAAAACATCCGAAGAAAAAAGAATCATTTCAAAAGATCCGGAACTTAATCGCGTATTGGGTGGTGGTATTGTAATGGGCAGCATTGTACTCGTTGCTGGTGAGCCCGGAATCGGAAAAAGTACTTTGTTTTTACAAAATGGGCTACAAGCCACCGATCAGGTTGTATTATACATTAGTGGAGAAGAAAGTGAGCAGCAAATCAAAATGCGTGCGGATCGACTTAAAATCCCCAACAACAATTTTTACCTGCTCACCGAAACCAATACATCTATCATTTTTGCAGAAATAAAAAAATTAAAACCAACGCTTGTTATTGTTGATTCGATTCAAACACTACAATCGAGTTTGATTGATTCTGCCGCAGGATCTGTTTCTCAAATCAGAGAATGTGCTGCCGAATTTCAGAAGTTTGCGAAGCAAACAAACACCCCTGTATTTTTAATAGGCCATATCACCAAAGACGGCGCTATAGCGGGTCCTAAGGTATTAGAGCATATGGTGGATACCGTTTTACAATTTGAAGGAGACAGACATTATGCCTACCGAATTTTACGTACATTAAAGAATAGATTTGGTAGTACTGCAGAGTTGGGCATTTACGAAATGACTGGTGAGGGCATGCGTGTTGTTTCCAATCCTTCCGAAATTTTAATAGCACAAAGAGAAGATAGCTTAAGTGGTTCGGCGATTGCGGCAACACTTGAAGGTGCCCGTCCATTATTATTAGAAGTTCAGGCGCTCGTTACTCAAAGTGTGTATGGAACACCTCAAAGAACGGTGACAGGTTTTGACCTTCGCAGATTACAACTATTACTAGCCGTTTTAGAAAAAAGAGGTGGATTTCAATTTGGCATGAAAGATGTTTTTGTAAATATTGCGGGTGGCATAAAAATAGAAGACCCCTCTACCGATTTAGCGATCATATGCGCGCTTTTATCGTCTTATGAAGACGTTCCACTGCCACATCATATCTGTTTTGCTGGTGAAGTAGGATTAAATGGAGAAATTAGAGCCGTTAACCGAATTGAACAAAGAATTGCAGAAGCTGAAAAGCTAGGATTTGAAAAAATTATCGTGTCGAGCTACAATAAAAAAAGCTTTAATCCTAAAGCATATAGCATTAAAGTGTTGGCATTAAGTAGAGTGGATGAAGTATATCAACAGCTATTTTAGGAGCAATAAACACGCATTAAAATATTTCTGCGGTTAATTTTTATTGCTTTTAATTTAATGAGGGTAAGTTGGATAAATGCAAACCACTTTTCTACCCAAACTTGCTCATTGGATTGACCCTGTTTTTTGGCTCTATTTTCCCAAAAACTGCCCTGCCTGCGGCAAGCCACTTCGGCTCTTTGGGGCCAATATTTGTGGCCGGTGCAGCCAAAACCTACCAGAAACCCACTTTTTTGAGGCCCCAGGCAACCCTATCGAAAAAATATTTTATGGCCGGCTCCCCATACAAGCTGGGGCTGCCGCCTGGTATTTTCATAAAAACTCGGCCCTTCAGGCCTTACTTTTTCAATTAAAATACAAATCCAACAAAGAAGTAGGCCTATTTATAGGTAAGCAAATGGGGACGCTGTTGGCCGCTTCGGATCGCTTTGCTAGCATCGACGGGTTGGTCCCTGTGCCGCTTCATGCCCAAGCACACTCAAAAAGGGGTTTTAATCAGGCCGCGCTCATTTGTGAAGGCATTAGTCAGGTCTGGCACAAACCGGTGTTTTCGGAGGCTATTGTTAGAAATAAACGTACCAATACGCAAACCAAACAAACCAGGGCAGAGCGCTGGGATAATATGGAAAACGCATTTACCATAAAAGACCCCGCATCAATTACAGGCAAACACATTTTGCTGATGGATGATGTGATCACAACGGGCGCTACCATTGAGGCTTGTGGTAAAACATTATTAACAGTTGAAGGTGTAAGGGTTAGTGTTGCAGCGGCCGCTTATCCATTAAAATAGTTATGCTGCGTATTTTTTCGGAAATTGCAGCTACATTCAACAAATAAAGAATGCCATTGTTATGCTTACTAAACAAACTCAATAATACACCATGAAAAATCTCATCTTAATAGCTACCTTTTTTATGTTACAATCTTTTACACCTCCACCAAGTAATAGTATACACCAGTTTACCATTAAATCAATTGATGGTGGCGTTATTGATTTTTCGAAATTTAAAGGAAAGAAAATTTTAGTCGTAAACACAGCGTCTGAGTGTGGGTATACACCTCAGTACGAAGCACTTCAAAAATTAGCAGACACCTACAAAGACAAATTGGTAGTGGTTGGTTTTCCGGCCAACAATTTTGGTGGACAAGAACCAGGCACCGATGCAGAAATTAAACAATTTTGTAAAGCAAGATTTGGTGTTACTTTTCCACTCGCTAGTAAAATAAGTGTAACCGGAAATGATATGGCGCCAGTTTATAAGTGGCTTACACAAAAAAAAGACAACGGCGTTTTAGATGCAACCATCAAATGGAATTTCAATAAATTTTTACTAGATGAAAATGGTAAAATGATTGCTTATTTTCCAAGCAGCACCAAACCCGATAGTCCAGAAATTACTGGCAAACTATAACCGCTACTAAAGGCCCACACATTGGTATTTAAAGACATTATTGGACAAGCATCTGTTAAAGCACACCTCATAGATATGGTGCAGCATAACAGGCTAAGCCATGCCCTATTATTTCTAGGAAAAGAAGGATCCGGCGCACTTCCACTTGCCATTCATTTTGCACAATTTGTAGTAAGCCAACCAGCGGCTAGCGAGCCTGTAGCTGATTTGTTTGGCGGCTTCACACCCCTGGAGGCAGGGCCTCCGTATAAGTCTCCAGCGGATTTAGCGGAAGACCCTTCTTATTTAAGAGCCTCAAAATTATTACATCCTGATTTACATTTTTCATATCCAGTTATTTCAAAAAAGCCTGGCGAAAAACCGGTAAGTGCCGATTATATTTCTGATTGGAGAGATTTTTATTTGCAGTTTCCATACGGTAATATTTATGACTGGTTACAATTTATTGG
>JBEITL010000119.1:0-5067 GCA_040374915.1 Sediminibacterium sp.
CAGACTTTTGCATGGAATATTGCAAAAAACAGTTGGTCTAAAAAAGCGCCACTACCTTACGTGGTATCTGCGGCAACCGCCGTTGCTTTACCTGATAAAATTTTATTTATTGGGGGAGATAAAGGCGTTGTGTTTCATGAAGTAGAAATGCTTGCATCAAAAATTGCGGCAACTAGTGACTTAGTAGTAAAAAATAACTTAACTGAAATCAAAAATAATTTGCAAAAAACGCATCCTGGATTTAGTAAAGATGTGCTTGCTTACGACCCTATCTTAAATAAATGGAGCCCTTATGCGCAACTTGGTTTTACCGCACCGGTTACAACAAATGCTTTTTTATTGAATCATAAAATTATTTTACCTGCTGGTGAAGTAAAGCCAGGTGTTAGAACGCCACTAATTCAATTGGGCACTATAAATAAATAAACATGACTGAATCAAAAAAATATCCTTGGATTGTAGTTGGCCTATTGTGGGTGGTGGCACTTTTAAACTATATGGATCGTCAAATGATTGCTACCATGCGACCTTCTATGCAATTGGATATTACAGAACTTAGTCAGGCTACTAATTATGGTTATTTAATGGCTGTTTTTTTATGGGTTTATGGATCTGTGAGCTCTTTTTCAGGAATTATTGCGGACAGAATAAATCGTAAAGGTTTAATCATTGGAAGTTTATTTGTGTGGTCGCTCGTAACATTTGCGATGGGTTTTGCAACAACATTTGATGAACTCTATTGGTTAAGGGCCCTTATGGGTTTGAGTGAAGCCTTGTATATACCTGCTGGGTTATCACTTATTGCCGATTATCATTCCGATAAAACCAGGTCCTTGGCTGTTGGGCTTCACATGTCAGGAATATATATGGGGCAGGCACTTGGTGGATTTGGTGCGACGGTTGCTAAGCAATTTTCTTGGCAGTATGCTTTTATGTTTTTTGGTGGATTTGGTATGGTATATGCAATTGTGCTGGTTATTTTCTTGCAGGATAACATTAAAAGAGAAATGGTAGATAAGGCTCAAAAAGGTTACCAATCTGTTTTAAAAAGTGTAACGTCATTGCTTTCCTCATTTTCGTTTTGGATTATCATTTTATATTTTGC
Organism: Sediminibacterium sp.; assembly: GCA_040374915.1. Taxonomy (GTDB): domain Bacteria; phylum Bacteroidota; class Bacteroidia; order Chitinophagales; family Chitinophagaceae; genus Sediminibacterium. Next base: position 1,106 of record JBEITL010000119.1, read on the forward strand.
CGTTCCAAGTTTTCCTGGTTGGGCTATCAAAAATTGGGCACCTACTTTAATTGCTGATAAACTGCATATCGATATGTCTATTGCAGGTCCATTAACCACCATTTCTATTTCCTTGTCTTCTTTGCTTGGAGTGATTGTGGGTGGTTATTTTTCTGATAAGTGGGTGCAGCAAAATATTCGAGCCCGTATTTATATTGGCGCAATAGGATTGTCACTTATGATACCAGCGCTACTACTACTTGGATATAGTAATTCTATTATAGTGGTTTTTGCTGCTGCATCTATGTTTGGCTTTGGTTTTGGTATGTTTGATACCAACAATATGCCTATTTTATGTCAATTTGTTCCTTCAAGCAGTAGGGCAACGGCTTATGGCTTTTTAAATACAGCCGGCATTTTTGCTGGAGCCGTTATTACCGATTATTTAGGTAAGTCTACAGATGCAGGAAACTTAAATAGAGATTTTGCAGCACTTGCAGGTATTGTTGTAGTTGTAATTGCGGTACAGTTGCTTTTTTTAAAACCAAAACAAGCTGCGGCTTAAATTTATAATGTATGATGTATAATCAAGAACAACTTGCTGAACTCGCCACATTTTACAAGCATCAATTATTAGAAGATACCATTCCGTTTTGGTTTCCACGCTCATTTGATAGGGAGCATGGCGGGTATTTATTTATGCGTGATGCGGATGGTTCATTAATTGATGATGACAAGGCAGTATGGATTCAGGGAAGGGCGGTATGGACTTTATCTACACTTTATAATACCATCGAAAAAAAGCAGGAATGGTTGGATGGCGCTAAGCTTGGCTACGATTTTTTAAACAAGCATTGTTTTGATACGGATGGACAAATGTTTTTTCATGTGATGCGTGATGGTAGCCCTATCAGAAAACGTCGATATTTTTTTTCAGAAACATTTTATGTTATTGGTGCCGCTGCCTATGCAAAGGCAAGTGGCGACATGGAGGCTGCTGATAATGCAAGAAGGGTATTTACCAAATGTTTAGAATATGCAAATACACCTGGTTTGTTAGCACCCAAGTTTTCTGGTTTAAGGCCTAGCATAGGAATTGGTGTTCCCATGATACTTATGAATACAGCCCAGCAGTTGAGAGACACTATTGGTGATCCAAGATGTGACGATCTCATTAGTGGATGGATTGATACCATCGAAAAATATTTTGTAAAAGATGATATTGAATGTGTGATGGAACAGGTGGCTCCCGACGGATCAATTATTGATCATATCGATGGACGCACTTTAAATCCAGGGCATGCAATAGAAGGAGGATGGTTTATTTTACAGGAAGCAAAATATCGGAACAACGATCCGCGCTTAATTGCAATTGGCTGTAAAATGATTGATTATATGTGGAAACGCGGTTGGGATGAAACCCATGGCGGCCTACTATATTTTAGAGACGTATATAATAAGCCGGTACAGGAGTACTGGCAGGATATGAAGTTTTGGTGGCCCCATAACGAAACAATCATTGCTACCCTGATGGCTTATTTATTAACCGGAAATGAGCGGTATGCGAGTATGCATAAGCAGGTGCATGATTATGCGTATAATAAATTTCATGATAAAGAACATGGAGAGTGGTTTGGATATTTGCACCGTGATGGTAGTATTTCTCAAACTGCAAAAGGAAATTTATTTAAAGGGCCTTTTCATTTGCCGCGTCAAGAGTGGCTTTGTTATCAGTTACTTCTCGAACATCTTAATAAATAATTTTATGCGGTATGTTGTAATGGGTTTGCTTTTGTTGTTAAGTGCTAGTGTTTTTGCGCAACTTGAAATAGATCAACCCATCATGCATAAGATGGTGTTGCAGCGAGGTCAACCGCTCATATTGTCCGGTAAAGGATTGCCCTCAAACACTGTAAAAATTCATATTGATGAAAATAAAACATATACCACCGTTTCAGATCAAAACGGATTTTGGAAAATAGAGATTCCATCACATGCTGCATCTGTAAAACCATTTAGTTTGGTGGTATTTACAAAAACCGATTCGCTGCAATTTAAAGATTTGCTTTGGGGAGATGTATGGGTTTGTGCGGGCCAATCGAATATGGAGTTTGCTTTAAAAAGTGAATTGCATTATCAGAATGAATTGCCAATAGCAGCAAATCAAAATATTCGTGTTTACAATCCTGTTTATATAGGTAAAAATAGATACGCTAATCCTTATCCCGATGCTATTAGACAATCTATAACGCCATCTAATTTTTATGAAGGTGTTTGGCAAATCCTTGATAGTATTAGTGCGCCAAGTTTTTCTGCCATTGGATATTATTTTGCAAAAATCGTTGCGCAAAAAACAGGGGTGCCCATTGGAATCATCAATGTATCTGTTGGCGGATCTCCCATAGAAGCATGGATGAGTAAAGCCTCTTTAATAAACGATGCTACTTTTTCAAAAAAAATAAATGATAGTTGGTTAACCAATGATTATTTGCCTGTTTGGATTAGACAGCGCGGAAAAGAAAATATTGGTCTTACCAATTTAAATGGTAATCATGCATTTAAGCCTACCTTTTTATACGATGCTGCTATTGTTCCTCTTTCAAAATTAAAAATTGCTGGCATTTTATGGTATCAAGGAGAGAGTAATGCGCAGGAAATGGAAAGGGTGGATGAGTATCCCGCGCTTCAAGAAAAAATGATAGCATCTTATAGAAGTGCCTGGGGGCTCAAAAATCTACCCTTTTATTTTGTTCAATTATCATCCATTGATAGTGTAAATTACAAATCGCAACATTGGCAGCAGTTTAGAGCCGCTCAATTTGATGCTTTACAAAATGGACATCATGTAGGTATGGCTGTAAGTATGGATAAAGGTGCAAAAAATGATGTGCACCCTACCAATAAAAAGGATATCGCTCAAAGGCTAGCGAGTTTTGCTTTGCATGATAACTATGGGTTTAAGAATGCAGCTACTATTACTAAGCCTATCCATGTGGAATATAAAAATGGATTTGTTTCAATTACATTCAACAATCGTATTCAAACACTTGATAGTGATGTAGCAAAGGGGTTTTCATTGGATGGGATACATGAGGCTAGTTATGTAATTAAGGAGAGTAAGGTTTTTATTAAAACACCCTCAAAGCCTGCCCTGCTATATTTTGGATTTTCACCATACACATCTGCAAATCTTGTAGACAAAGAAGGTACGCCTATCCCGGCTTTTATCTTACCTGTTCAGTAAATTAGCTTTCAATATTTTTTATGCAAATACGTATACTTACTTTTTTATTAGCAATTTCATTGGCTGCTAGTGCACAAGACAGCACACTTAATAAAACCGATTTAAATAGTGTAGCTAAGGTTTTTGATTTAACATTTACCCAAAAAGAAATTGACACGCTCTACTCCGATGTAAAAGATAATTTATACAATTATAAAAGTATGCACAAGCTTACTTTAAATAATGCAACGCCTTTAAGCATGTGGCAAACGCCTGTTGTGTCTGGTATGAAATTTAATACGGTGCAGCAGCCTGTTAAATGGGGAACTATTAACGCGTTGTCTGTTCCTGCTAATAAAAATGAACTCGCATTTTATTCGATAGAGCAGCTGGCTTATTTGATTAAAAATAAAAAAATTACTTCTGTTGATTTAACCCGTTTTTTTATTGAGCGTATTAAAAACTACGGCGATACTTTACAATGTTTAATTAGTTTAACAGAAGATCTTGCACTTGAACAGGCTAAACAAGCAGACGCTGAAATTGCTACAGGCAAATACAAAGGACTGTTACACGGAATCCCCTACGGACTCAAAGATTTATTTGCAGTAAAGGGAACTAAAACTACCTGGGGTGCTGAACCGTATAAAAATCAAATGATTGATGAAGATGCATACGTGTATGCAAAACTAAAAGAAGCCGGTGCTGTGCTGGTGGCAAAGTTTACGCTCGGAGCTTTAGCCATGGGTGATTATTGGTA
>JBEITL010000013.1:0-11735 GCA_040374915.1 Sediminibacterium sp.
AAAGATTCTAATATTTTTAATGGTCGCTTGTGGACCTTCAATAATTCTGATTTCGTAATCGATGGTGTCATTGTATACCGCTGTTTCAACTGGATCGGTATTGAAAAACAAATAACCATCATCTTGATAAATACCACTGATATCGCCACCTTCTGCAGCTGCCGATTTACCTAGTTTTTTATTCAGGGTTTCTAAATTGTAAATGTCGCCTTTACGAATACCTAGGATCGCAGTTAATATAGAATCGGAATATTTTGTATTTCCTCTCCAAGTGATGTTACCAAAATAATAACGGCGACCTTCACTTACTTTGATGTCGATATTGATATGTCCATTTCCATTGTAATAAACGGTGTCGTTAACAATGGTTGCATCACGGTAACCAAGTGAGTTGTAATAATCTAAAATATTGTCTTTGTCTTCTTCGTATTTTTTTGTGTCAAACTTGGCACCTGAAAATTTAATACGCGCGTAAGGATCAAGTACTTTTTTGGTTTTTGTAAATGTCAAAAACCCTTTTTCTTTCATGTATTGTTCAAAACTATAACGCTGTATTTTCACAATTTTAGGCTCATCAAATACAGGGAATAAAGTAAGTCTAGATTTTTCGTGTATTTCTTTTAATTTCTTTTTTAAGAGACCTGACTCTACCGTATTGCCACCAAAATTGATATTGTTGATACGTACTTTAGGTCCTTTATCAATTACAAAATCAAGTACCAATGTGTTTTCGTAGGTGGAATCTCCCTTTTCTACAATTTTTACCTGAGCGCTTTGAAATCCTTTTTCGGCATAGAATTTTTTAATGGCTTCTACGGCGGAAATTTTCATGTTTTCGGTAATCACACGATTTCTTACAAGACCTGTTTTACCGGTTAAATCTTCTGCGTCACTTTTACTAACCCCTTTGAATAAAAAGTTAGACAAACGCGCACGTTCAGTTACCGCAATTTCAATTTCAATATTTTTGTCTTCTAGTTTTGTAATAAAAATTTCTACGTCAGAGAAATAGTTTTGGCCCCACAATTTTGTGATGGCTTTAGAAAATAAATCGCCGCCTGGAATTACAATTTCATCTCCAACATTCACATTGGCAATAGAGATCAAAAGGTTTTCATCAAAAAAGCTATTACCGGTAACTTTAATAGCACTGATTTTATATTTCTTGGGCGTTTTTTGATTGAAAATATTGATAAGATCCGCATCAACATTGGTAATAACCGTATCCTTTTTTTCTTGCGCACTGGAGACAGTACTTGCAAGCGATAAAACGATTGCCAACATCAATAATTTGTACACTTTCTGCATCTTTTTCTATTTGTTATATCGCTGGCTGATCTTTCACCACAGCAGATTTCGTCTATTTTGGTTCTTATAAGCGGAGCAAATTAACGGGAATAATGAAAAGTCTTTGTTAAATCGCTATAACTTATTAAATAATTATATAATACATATGGTATTTACACCTTCTCGTCTTCTTGAATTTGTTTTCCTGTTTTACCAAACCGTCGTTCTCTTTGCTGAAAATCAAGTATTGCTTCATTTAAATGAGCCTTCCTGAAATCAGGCCACAATATAGGGGTAAAATAGAGCTCTGCATAGGCAAGTTGATATAATAAAAAATTGCTTATACGAAATTCGCCACTGGTTCTTATCACAAGTGCCGGATCTGGAATTCCTTTTGTACACAAATAGTCAGCAAAGGTATCTTGGGTAATTAACTGCGGGTCCAAACTGCCCGTCTGAACATCCAAAGCGATTTGCTTAACCGCATTTGTAATTTCCCATCTGCTACTATAGCTAAGCGCCATAATAAGCGTTAACCCTGTATTGGCAGCCGTTAACGCAAGGGCTTCTTCAAGTTCAGTTTGCGCAAAATCAGGAAGCATTTGCCTGTCCCCAATAACTTGCAAACGAATGTTATTTTTATTTAATGTAGGAACTTCTTTTCGAATCGTATCAACTAGTAAACTCATGAGACCCGCTACTTCATTAGCCGGGCGGTCCCAATTTTCGGTACTAAAAGCATAGAGTGTTAAATAGCCAATACCTAATTCTGCTGCACCTTCCACGATATTTCTAACGCTTTCTACGCCATGAAAATGACCAAATAAACGGTCTTCGCCTTTTTCTTGTGCCCAACGCCCATTACCATCCATAATGATGGCAACATGTTCCGGTAAACGACTGAGGTCTATTTGAGGCTTAAGGTCTTCTTGCATGCTTAAAAAAGGGGTTTATAGGCTGCAAAATTAACGAAAAAACAGAGGTTTGCGCCGAATACTTTGGCTAATTATAGCCAAAACAGCTTATTGAACAGGCTTTGGACACTTATAGGTTTGTAAATTGAAGGAAATCCCCACTTTAAGGCCTGCAAAAACGTCGGTTTGCAGCGTATTACCCCTTTGTCTTCCCTTAATTCCAATGGGCGTTCCTGTTTCGTAACTGCGGTCTTGCAGCAAAAAAGCCGGAGAAGGGGACCCATCAGGTAATGTAGGAAAGGCATCTGGCGCATACACCCCACTCACATCGTCGAGATGATCGGTATTGGTAAAGCGGTACATGAGCTCGGCAAAAACATTGAATTGTTCACTTAAGGCATACTTAACGCCAAGCGTAAGGGGTACCGACACCGCAATGGGTGCATAGGTTTTAAATGTTGGATACGCCGAAGAACCTTGACCTTCTGTACCGAGTGGCCTTAAAAAATATTGTTGATTGCCTAAAAACGCATAAGGGTCATAAGAAAACGCTCCAACACCCACGCCAATATAAGGTGTGAACCTAAAATCTTCGAAACCTGGTTGAAATGCAAAAAAGTTAAAATCAAAGGAAAGCGCCGCCTCCCATACATGGCTGTTAAAACTAAGGTTTCGTCTGCGCTGACTTACATTGTTACTATACTGATCCGAATAACCAAGAAGTGCGTACTCGCCACTGAGTCTGACACTCATATAGTTGTTAAACTGCTTTCGAAAAAAAATGCCGGCGTTGGCTTTAGGTCTATTAACAGCAGCGGTAGGATTTAAATCACCAAAATAATGCGCAGCCCCAGCTCCAATACCAAACTCGCCTTGATGCACAAAACTTTGCATCAGTTGCGCACTTGCAGTGAATCCACTACAACCTAGTAAGATAATAAAAATGAAATGTTTTAACATGTGCCGAGGCTTGCTTGATGTAAAGTAGCAACAAAAATAAATACCAAAAATGTTAATTTCTTTTATCAAGGCCCCAAGTAAGCTTGGTTCTGAGCGTAGACAAGAAACTATTTTCGTTTAATCGGACAAGATTTACGCAAAACTGCTCTTTTCGAATGGCCAATTGGACGGTTTTATCAACGATTTCTTTGCGGGCATCAAGTGCACAAATAAATTGATCTGCCCTTCCTTCAATTTCAAATGATACCACGTTTGTATCTGGGATTACAATGGGACGCACATTTAAATTATGAGGCGCAACGGGTGTAATCACAAAACTTGCTGCATCCGGAAATAATATAGGACCATTGCAACTCATACTGTAACCTGTAGATCCTGTTGGTGTAGATACAATGAGCCCATCGGCCCAATAAGTATTTAAAAATTCTCCATTGATGTAGGTATGAATTTTTATCATTGGAGAAATATCGCGTTTGTGAATCGCAAATTCATTGAGTGCAAATGGTGTGTCACCAAAAAGTCCTTCATTAGAATCAAGATGAATAAGTGCTCTTTTATCAACTACAAACGTTCTATTCACAATCGCTTCTACTGCACTTTGTAATGCATCCGGACTAATGCTCGCTAAAAATCCGAGTCTACCAAAATTGATACCTAATACAGGGATGCCAGAATCTTTAACCAGTGTAACAGCGTCAAGCATCGTACCATCACCACCTAAACTAATCAGACAATCAATGGTAGCATCTAAATCTGAAGAAACTTTAAATGGTATGAGTGAAGCGGTGATATCAGCTGGTAAATCGGCGTGCAAGAGTAGTTGATGAAACACATGTATTTCAACATCATGCGGTGCTAATGCTTCAAGCAGTAAAGCCAGCGGATTAGGCGTTGCCAAATCTAAACCTCTACTATAAATTGCAATTTTCATGTGCGTATATTCAAATCAAAAACATCAAAAATTAAATTCGCCCTGCAAATATAAGCCTTCCCGCCCTAGCTGGTTGCGGCTATATTCCATGCGAAATACAAAATCATATACACTGACAAGGTCTAAACCAACCCCATAGGTGTACAACAGTGTATTACTTAAGCTGTTAGAAGGCCCTGCATACTTATGATAGGCATAACCGGCATCGGCAAACATTTTTAAATAAAGCCTGATAGGGATTTTTTCATGATTTTTTATAGGTATCGGATTTGTAAGGGTAAAATTTTTAACATTAAAATGCAAAGCGTTTCTGGACACAACACCAGCCGTTCCATCTACTACATAATATTCGAGCCCTCTCAATTGCATGCCCCCATACCCAATAAGTCTACTATTAGAAAACACGGAGTCGATAGGAGATTTATATGCAGCAGTTGCATCAAACAATAAAAAACTTTTACTACTTATTTTTTTAGCATACAATTGTCTTGCACTGATTTGAAAAATAGATTGCCCCCGAGTAGCAAATCTTTTTAACAAAAAAAAGTCGGTGTAATATCCGGATGTGGGATACACAATATTTGAAACGTTGATATACTGATAACGGTAACTAAGATCAAGTGCTGCCTGAGTATTTGTTTGACCAGGATAATAATTTTTTTGAACCTTTAGAATCGTATCGGCTATCGTTTCATTAAAATAACTAAGCCTAATGGTAGTACGTTTAAAACGGTCTGGCCTATATGAATAAGATCCATCAATACGCCAAGTTTTTCTGGCGTCGGATGTGTGCCTTAAAAACACCTGCTTGTTTGCAACCGTTGCAACATTTAATTCCTTTTGTGTGGCGTGTAAAAAACCTACACTAAACCCTTTAGTGAGTTTTTTATCGATAAACGGAATGGTGTAACGTGCCGAAAACTGTCTATTATAGCCAGTTATGAGCCAAACATTCAAATTATCATTTCTGCCAGACACATTGTTTTGAATAAATTTAACGCCATAATTGACGCGGTCTAAACTTCTATTTTGATCTACCCACCACTGGTTAAAATTTCGATCCACGAGTCTAAAATAAGGCAGGGGCAAGAGATACCATCTTTCTTTTACTTGAATACGAATTTGCCACTGGCTTGCAACCACCATGGTATCGATTTGAACATCCACAAATAGTTGCGTGTTCATTAATAGTTGTTTGGATTGAATGATAGCGGGTGCTAACTGTTGTGCATCCAGTGAATCGCCTTTTGTAAATGGAAGTTCCCTTAAGATAATATAATATTTTGTTTTTGTATTACCCGCAATATCAATACTGCCAATGGGCATTTTTTGTTGCGCCAAACATGGAAAAGAAAAACCTAAAATAAAAATGAAAAAAAGTAGGCGCATATAATAAAGCGTTTAGACCTACATGTTGAGGTATGAAAGTAAATGATTGTAATTTTCTTTCAACTCGTTTTGATAATTTTCTTCGCCGAAATAATATTTTACGCTGTAATCATATCGCTGAAATGTTGCCACAATCGTAGAAACTTCTATTCGGTTAATTTTTATAGTCACTAATAACATGCCTGTTTGCGGATCATTAGCCGTATTAAGTTGTGTAACATAAGCGTCATTGGTTTCAATGAGTCGCACAATTTCTCCAAAAGAATATTGCTTTCTTTCCATCTCTAAAACAATAACACCACCCTTGGTATCTGCACCTAAATAACTGGTAAGAATAGTTAACATATGCTTTGCCGTAATAACACCGAGCAAATCTGCAGCAGTTGAAACAACGGGGAGCATCGTTAATTCGTGCAATGACAATAGTGAGGAAGCCTCTAAAAAATGTGCATCGGCGTGCACAGATGCCATAATAAATTCGTCTTGTAAACTAGCAATGACAGCTGTTTCATCAGTATCTAGCAGGGCATTTTTATCTACGATACCCACCAGTTTTTCGTCTGTAGTAACACATAAATGTTGTAAGTCGTAATCCTCCATTAATTGGAGTGCAAAAGATGCTTTATCCAATAAATGAACAGATGGAAAACTGGTATTAATGAGTTGTGCTGCTAGCATGGCTGAGCTGGTTCAAAAATGCTTCTAAAATTTGGTTAAACTCGGCAGGCACTTCCATCATAGGCGCGTGTCCACATTTGTCTACAAAATGAAGTGTGCTATTTGGAATGAGTTTGTGAAATTCTTCACCCACATACGGTGGTGTAACAATATCATTATTACCCCAAATTAAAAGTGTAGGCTGTTGTATTTGACCAAGCTCCGTACCTAAATTACTTCTGATGGCACTTTTTGCTAGGGCTAATATTTTAATCACTTTTAACCTGTTTCTAGTGATTTCAAATACTTCGTCAACCAGTTCTTTGGTGGCAACAGCAGGATCGTAAAAAGTTTCTTCGGTTTTATTTTTGATATAGTCGTAGTCGCCTCTTTTAGGATAACTGTCGCCCATAGCTTTTTCGAATAAGCCACTACTACCAGTTAAGGTAAGCGACTTAATTTTTTCAGGATGTTTTAGTACGTGCACAAGTCCAACATGTCCACCCAGTGAATTGCCTAATAAATGTATACCGGTATATCCTCTAGCTTCAATAAATTTTTGAACTACGTTTTCAAGTCCATTTACTGTTGTATGAAAAATATCCAAATCAAAAAGCGGTAAAATAGGAACGATCACTTTATTGCGGTGTCTAAAATGCTCAATTAAATGTTCGAAATTACTGAGCGCGCCAAAGAGTCCATGGAGTAAAAGCAAGGGTTCACCTGTACCTTCTTCGATGTAACTAATTTTATCTTGAACTTTAATTTCGTAATTCATGAGCACGTGTATAGAACAGGGCTAAAATAATGATTTTAATAGGAATCACGGCATTAAATAACGATGAATTATAATATACTTACTGCACCTGTTTGCCCAGGGTTTCAAAATGAGCCCCTAAACTGGTAAACATATCCTTAAAGAAAGGTATCACCTCTCCAATTGAATCGAGCACTTTAGGTCCCCAAGGTGCAATGTAACTATAGGTTTTAGAGGCTGATTTAGTAGCGTCGGTAATTAAATGCAGTTTATCCCCGTAAAAAAGGACCACACTCCAAATAGTCAAATAAATGGCACCAAAAAGCAAGATACCCGCTAGTTTATTTGCCCATCCAAGTAATACCAGTTCGGCAGCTTTTTGAAACATACCAGCCACCAATCGAACAATGAGTGTAACGGCTATCATGATAAGTAAAAAAGATACAAATGGAAGCCAGCTTGCCGTTATACCTGTACCATGCCCTATTTTAGATGCAACAACTGCCGATAACTTAGTAGCAGCAGTTAAGCCTATTAGTAGGGCTGCAAATGAAAACAATGCAATGATAAAGCCTTTTGTATAGCCTTTAAATAGGGCTCCAATTAAAATGATTGCACAAATAATATCTAGTACCACGTTTTCTTTTTTGTGTTAAGTGAAGCTACATAAATTAAGTCAATGCCGCTTTAACTGCAGCTGCAACTGCTTTTCCGTCTGCCTGGCCAGCTAATTGTTTAGAAGCCACACCCATCACTTTGCCTAAATCCTGTGGCCCAGTTGCACCAACGGTTGCAATGATTTGAGCGACAATTTCTTTGATGGCTGCTTCATCAAGTTGCGCAGGTAAAAACTTTTCAATCACTGCAATTTCTTCGATTTCTTTTTGTGCTAAATCGGCTCTATTTTGCTCCTGATAAATGGTCAGCGAATCTTTTCTTGATTTCACTAATTTTTGTAAGAGTTTGAGTTCCACTTCTGCGGTAATAGAACCACCAGCACCTGGATCTGTTTTTGCTTTTATGATTTCTGCTTTAATGGCACGTAAACCTCTTAATAACGCTTCGTCCTTTGATTTCATAGCGTCTTTCATTTGCGCCATTACTTGTTCTTCTAAAGTTGCCATAGTATGTTAATTATTTATTTTTTTGAATTTGACTGTCTCTAAATTTTTTATAAAAAGATTTAGCAAAATCTTTCATTTCATTAGCGAGCGTTTGATCTTGAGTGGCTCTTATAAAAGTATCTGCCATACCCATCAATGTTTGGTAGTAAAAATCTGCCATTTCATCCACCATCATGTCTTTGGTCCACAAATCAATGCGGAGCGCAGACTTATCTGCAGCATCCCAAAATGCAAGCATCATCGCTCTTGCAGATTGTGCCATATCGGCGGTACTGTCGGATGCATTCCACTTGATATCCTGTGGCACTTTGTTTTCATCTAAATGAACTTCGATATTGATATTGGATTGACGCGTCATGAAGTTTGTTTTTGCAAAAATAAGCCTAAAGCATGTTATAGCTATGCCTATATCTCTTTAAATAAATAGGGTGTTTGGGTTAATTTGATATTTTGTAAGAACAAAAGACCGTTTTGATTCCGCTCTTCTTTTATTTTTTCGTTTTTATACACTAAAAGGAGTGCTTCCGCAATGCCAGTAGGCGTTGTTTCTGAATAACTTGTAACCATATCACCCATACCCATAGCTGCAGCAAATGAATGAGATGCGATAACTGAAATGCCCGCTTTAGCAGCTTCTAGCCCTGTTAAATAAGATGCAGGACCCGATTCCAATAAAACCGTAGCGTAGGCACTTGAAAGAATCTGATACCAGTTATGTACCGTAAGGCCTGCCGGAACAAGCACCACATCGGCCCTATACTTATAAGTGCGCAATTTTTCTTCTAAAAACGAACGCTGTACACCATTTGCTGGCACCAGTAAGAGTTTCATGTTGCTTTGTTGCCACTTTTTAAAAAATGAAAACGCTTGTAAAAGCTCAATGCTACTTATGTTTTCATGGGCTACCGCTAAAAAATATTCGGTGCCGCCAGCATGTGTACCCTTGTACATCAGCTGTAAATTATAATCAATCGGGTAAATTTCGGAAGAAGGCACAATAGAAACGTTTGAAATGCTATCTTTTCGAATGCCAAATTGCTCTTCTAATTGTTGTGCCGCCCTCTTATCTACAACAAGCCACTGTTGTACATGTTGGATCGACTTTTTAAAAAAATAACGCTCAAATTTAGATAAGTTACCTTCAAACAAACATATTTGAGGAATGGTTGTACGCACTGCATACCTACCGCTCAATTGCAGCCACAGAGCGGGTTGTATAGGTGCAAGCAGCTTGGGTGCCGTTACTTCATACCAGATTTTTTCTGACACAAAACGACTTCGGTCATATTTTGTTTTTATCCAACTACAATTGGGCGCACCTACAAAACTAGTGGGCTGTGCAGTGTCAGACAATAAAATAAATTGATGCTCGGGATGTGCATGAATTTCACCTTCTAGCCATTTCCAAATGAAACGACCAATGCTTGAAAAATTGGTATCGCGGATACCCACTAAAGTGACTGCTATTTTCATGAACTGCAAAGATACTTACATCTTTTCCACGGATGCAAATTAGCGTGTTAAGGGGCTAAATACTTATCATACTTTTACAACATGCAAACAAAACTGCAACAGTTAGACTTATTTGGAAATCCGACACAAGACCAAGGCGCGGCTAAAGAAAAAAAGAAAGCCAAGGCCAAGCCAGTGGTTGAAACGGTTTCATCAGTAGAACCGTCGATGCCTGCAAAAACAAGTTTTGCTGAGCCAGTTGCGGAACCGGTATCGTTCATTGAACCGTCGGTGCCTACCGAACCTGTATATGTTGAAAGACCTAGACAGCCCCGTATTACCATAGAAAAGATAGCTGGCAAAAGAGGGCGCAAATCGTATAGTGAAATAGATACCGAAATAGATTTAATAGAAATTCCGGACGAAAAAGTATTGTCTCAAAAATTATATTACACCATTAGCGAAGTAGCAAGCTGGTTTAAAGTAAACACTTCTTTACTTCGTTATTGGGAAAATGAATTTGATATTTTAAAGCCCCGCAAAACAAGAAAAGGCGACCGCTTATTTAGAGTAGAAGATATCAAAAATTTACAAATCATCTATTTTCTACTACGTCAAAAAAAATATTCGATAGAAGGCGCCAGAACTTATTTAAAACAAAACAAATCGCAGGCCGATACACAGGCGCAGCTGGTACAATCCCTAACAAAGTTCAAAACTTTTTTACTGGAACTAAAAGCTGGACTTCAATAATTTAAAGCGCGCTACTGCTCACATAGCGGTTAAGACTGCTTTACCACAACATCGGTACTAGATGCCGCTAATTGTACATGGTGCGTCTCTAACAGTTCAATCAAAGCCATATTTATTTTTTCGCGAAGCATTAAGTAAGCTTCATGTTCATCGGTGGCAGATGAAAAATATTCTACGATAACAATGTGTGCCTGTTTTCCAGTATCGTGCAAATGCACCTGATAGCTGTCAATTTTTTGCGTACTTAAATAACGACGCATAGCTGTTAGTAAGGTTTGCAATTTACCAGCAGTTGCACTTAAAGAAAGCTCTAATTGTAATTCGGATTTACGCTGCGTACGTAAACTAATATTATCTACAATGGTATCTACCATTTGTTTGTTGGGAACAGAAATGTATGTTTTTTCATTGGTGCGAATACGTGTGCTACGTAGTCCAATTTTTTCTATGGTGCCCGTAAATCCATTTACTTTCACCTGTTCACCTACTGTAAACGGCTTATCAAAAAAGATAATAAATGAAGCAATTAAATTTTCCATACTCTCTCTCGTAGCAAGGGCTACAGCCGCACCCACTAAACTTAATCCGGTTAAAATACTACCTATATTTTTATTGAAAGAGAACTTTAAAACAAGCAGCACACCAATTATGATGAGGATTACTTTAAAAAAATCTTTAAAAAATATAATGAGTTGATTGTCTTGTTGGTCTTTGGTAATGTTGGCACGCTCTTCTAATACCATCGCCATAAAATCTATTACACGAAGGCATAGCCAAATGAAAACCACGACCAGTGCACCATTCATGAGCGCATCTAATATGTGCCTTGTAGTTGTTTTATATACTGTAAAATCAAAAGCGGCAGGAAATTTTAGCCTATCAATGGCAATCATTGAAATTGTCAGTAATAAATAAGTACCCAGTGGTTGAACCACTAAATCCAAAAAGGATTGCTTGGGTAAATTATGCTTGCTATTGGTAATAAGTTTAAAAAGCTTACTCGCTAAAAATTTTGAAATAAGCCTTTTAAAAATAAGTGTAACAAGTATGGTGCCTAACACAATAAGATATGCCTGTACCGTATTGTCTAATATTTTTACTTCCATATAGAAATCTCCATTTTTTCGCCATCAAAACTTGCGTATGTAAAATTCTGAATCCAGTCTCCTAAATTAATATAATGACTATTTCCAATTGTTAAGTCTAGTGGAAAATGACGATGCCCAAAAATTAAATAATCGAAATGCTGTTTTTGTAAAATCTCTTTACTGTAACAAATGAGCCACTCATTTTCTTCGCCTAAAAACTGTGCATCGGCATTGCCCGTTTTTGCCCTGCTTTTTCGGCTAAAATAATTGGCGATACCAACTCCCATATCGGGATGGACCCACTTAAACAACCATTTACAAAGGGGATTGGTAAATATTTTTTTAATAAACTTATAACCCGCATCACCCGGACCTAAACCATCGCCATGCGCAATGTAACAGGCTTTGTCATTAAAATGAAAT
>JBEITL010000158.1:0-3989 GCA_040374915.1 Sediminibacterium sp.
AGGATTTTTTACTTTACCTAATGATTGTAAAATAGGTGGCACGGTTTCGTAAATATTCCAAACGGTGTTTAACAACTTATCATCTGGCATATGCTTTTTACCAAATTCCATTTGTGCCGTAAAACGTGGATCTGTTTTACGAAGTACCGCATGACCATATCCAGGAACTACTTTTCCTGAACTAAGTGTTGCTTGAACATAGTTTGCAATTTGCTCCGACGTTGGTGCGTCGGTACCCAATGATTCTTGCATTTCAAAAATCCACTTAATCACTTCTTGATTGGCAAGGCCATGTAATGGACCTGCTAAACCGTTCATTCCAGCAGCATAGCTTAAATATGGATCACTAAGTGCAGATCCAACTAAGTGTGTGGTATGTGCAGATACGTTTCCACCTTCATGATCGGCATGAATGGTCATGTATAAACGCATGAGTTCTTTAAAACTTTCGTCGTTGTAACCCATCATGTGCGCAAGGTTACCCGCCCAGTCTAGTAAACCGTTTGGATGAATATGTTCGTTGTTTTTATATTTACGACGATAGATATATGCAGCAATACGAGGAAGGCGTGCAATTAAATCCATGGTGTCTTCAAAAACCGGGCTCCAGTAATCTTTTTTATTGATACCGGTTGCATATGCTTTTGCAAAATTACTTTCGGTTTGAAGTGCCATTACGCCCGTAACAAACATGGTCATGGGGTGTGTGTTAATAGGAAGCGCATCGATGGTTGCAAACACATGATTGGGTACATGACTTCTGCGCTGCCAAATATTGGTGATCATTTCAACGTCTTCTTGATTTGGAAGTTCGCCGAGTAACATTAAATGAAAAAGACCTTCAGGAAGTGGCTCGCCACCACCGGGTGCTTTTGGTAAACTCGCTTGTAATTCTGGAATAGAATAACCTCTGAACCTGATGCCTTCTTGTGCATCCAATAAAGAAGTTTCGGTAACAAGTCCAGTAATACCACGCATACCTTGGTACACTTGTGCAAGTGTTACTTCACCCACTTTTTTGGTACCGTGGGTTTTAATAATTTCTTTGATTTCAACCGCAGCAGCTTCTGCCTTAGTCTGAAACTTTTCTTTCAGTAATTCCATGCTAGATTGTTTTAAAAAAATCTTGCGCAAAGGTATGTACAACTTGCATTGTATCACAAAAGAATATAAAAGAAGTTTGACCTATTTAACGTTTCTTATTTAGGGGCCTTCTTATAGAGGTAAAATATCACAAAAAGGAAGATAAAATTGGGTATCCAAGCCGCCATTAAGGGTGGTAAATTGCCTTTTGTGGCAAAAATGGTAGAAAAACGATCAGTAATGATAAATAATGCGGCAATTATAAAGCCAACAGCCAGGTGCATACCACTACCCCCACGCACTTTTCGCCCCCCTACAATAGCCCCAATAATGGTGAGTAGCAAAACCGTTACGCAGGTAGCATCGCGTCTATAACGCTCTACTTTAAGTGCATTGAGCCCTTCAGAACCCCTTGCTTTTTCAAGTTCAATAAAGCGGTTGAGTTCCGAAGTGGTTAATTTGTCTTTGGTATACTTATCCCTGCTTAAATCCTGTGGACCAAAATTAAATGCCATTAGCTGTTGGGTGGTATAGGAAACGTTTTCTTGCAGTGGCAATACTTTTCGATCAATGATAAATTCTAGTTTCCATTTTTTAGAGGCGGTGTCCCATGTAATTTGATCGGCCCTAATATTGCGCACCAATTTATTTTTTTTCAAGGTATAAGCAAAAAATGGACCCCCTCTTTTAGCAGCTGTATCATAAGCATAAATACCTGCGTAAGTAAATGAATCGATACGCAAATAAATATTGGAGTTGGTGCTAACAAGTGCATTGTAAGAACTGTTTTTATCGATGTAAGTGGCTTCAAAACTACCTCTAATTTGATTGGCTTTAGGTACCACAAATTGATTGGCAAACCAAAGTACCATTCCTAACATAACACCGCCTACTAAGTATGGGCGAAGCCATCTATTATAAGAAGTGCCACTGGCTAAAATGGCAATGATTTCAGAGTTTCCAGCCATTTTGGATGTAAAAAATATAACGGCTAAAAAAACAAAAAGTGGCAGTAATAAGGCAATAATATGTGGGATAAAACCAAAATAATAGCTGGTAATAATATCTTTTGCACCCAAACCAGAACGTACAAAATCATCTGTCTTTTCACTTACATCAATTACAATGGCAATCACTGCAAACAAAAAGATTGCAAAGAAAAAAGTGAACAGAAATTTTTTAAGTATGTACCAGTCAATTATTTTCATGTACCTACAATAAATTATAAACGCTGTTTTAAAATGGGTAGCATTTGTGCTTTCCAAGTAGCAAAATTATTTGCCAAAATTTGTTTTCTTGCCTCTCCCACTAGCCACAAGTAAAAGGCCAAGTTATGAATACTTGCAATTTGAAGCCCTAATATTTCATCGGCTACAAACAAATGACGTAAATAGGCTTTAGAATAATAGTTACTGGATTCGCATGGAATACCCGTATCTATTGGAGAAAAATCGGATGCCCACTTTTTATTTTTGATATTGATGACCCCTTCAGATGTAAACAACATACCGTTTCGGCCATTGCGGGTAGGCATGACACAATCAAACATATCTACACCTCTATCAATGCATTCCAGCAGGTTCCAAGGCGTTCCTACACCCATTAAATAACGCGGTTTGTTTTCAGGTAAATTGTCCGTACAAAGCGATGTATACTCGTACATCATCTCTTCAGGTTCGCCAACACTAAGGCCACCAATGGCGTTACCAACACAATTGGTAGATGCTATAAATTGGGAGGAGGCAACACGTAAATCTTTAAAAGTACTGCCCTGAATAATCGGAAATAAATTTTGCGTATACCCATATTTATCGGGCGTTTCGGCAAGTCTTTTAATACAACGCTCCAACCAGCGGTGCGTGAGTTCCATACTTTTTTTAGCATAGGTATACTCACTTGGATAGGGCGGACATTCGTCAAATGCCATAATAATATCGGCACCAATACTACGCTGAACATCCATCACCGACTCTGGTGTAAAAAGGTGTTTGCTTCCATCGATATGAGATTGGAAAACCACCCCTTCTTCGGTAATTTTTCGGTTGGCTGCCAATGAAAAAACTTGATACCCACCGCTATCCGTTAATATGGGTTTTGGCCAGCCATTAAATCTATGAAGACCACCGGCCGCTTCCAGTACTTCGATACCCGGTCTTAGATATAAATGGTAGGTATTACCTAAAATAATTTGAGCCTGAATTTCCAATGAAAGCTGCTGCTGCGTAACGGCTTTAACCGTGCCCACCGTGCCCACAGGCATAAAAATGGGGGTTAAAATTTCACCATGATCAGTTTGCATCACACCGGCTCTTGCGCCCGTGCCGCTAGCCGTATTTTGAAGTTGGAAGGTTAGTGCAGCCATGTCCACAAAAGTAGCACAAAACCACTATTTTTGCGCTCATGAACGTAGCTCCCATCATTTGGACCCTTATTTTCTATATTTTTTGTTCGGTAGTAGCCATTCAACTCTTTTATTACCTCTACTTTTTTATTAGGTTGGCATTTCACAAGCAGGTGACCCCTACAGAGGAAATGGAACATGCTGTTTCGGTGGTGATATGTGCTAGAGACGAAGCACACAATTTAGTGCAAACAATGCCGGCTGTTTTGGTACAAGATTATAAAAGCAGTTTTGAAATTGTGCTGGTAAATGATAATTCGACAGATGACACCAAGTATTTAATTGATGAGTTTAAAAAAGCATTTAAAAACATCAACCACGTTTTATTAACCCAGGAAGCAAAAATGATTGCCGGAAAAAAGTTTCCGTTATCGATGGGTATTAAAAGTGCGAAATATGAAATTGTACTGCTTACAGATGCAGACTGTGTGCCCGCTACAGAGCACTGGATTAAAAAAATGCAAGCCGCTTACACAGATAATATTGAAATTGTACTTGGCTATGG
>JBEITL010000210.1:0-2926 GCA_040374915.1 Sediminibacterium sp.
ATCCTAGTTTCAAGATTAATTACTGACTGGTACACCAATAAAAATAGACACCTCGAATACTTTACGGGTGTTTCAAGGTCTATCTTCCAAAAAGCACAATTCAAGTTTATTGAATACCGCAAATTTGCCTATGGTTTATCTGCAGTGATTTTTGTTTTAGGTGTTGCGAGTTTCTTTAATGGTTTTGACGAAGGTGTTGAATTTGCGGGTGGCCGTAGCTACACGGTGAAGTTTGACAAACCAGTAAATGTTGAAGAAGTTAGAAACGAACTAAAAGCAACATTTGGTGAAGCCCCAATTATTAAAACTGTAAACGCTAACAATCAATTAAACATTACCACTTCTTACAAAATCAAAGAAACAGGTAATAACGTAGATTCTTTAGTTGAAAAAATGTTGTTCACAGGTCTTGCAAAACAATTACCTGCTAATTTAACATTCAATGAGTTTGAAACCAAGTATAAGCAAAGTTCTCAAACTGTACTTCCTACTATCTCTGACGATTTAAAAGCAGGTGCTACCAAAGCGACCGTGATTGCAATGATTGTAATTTGCTTATTTATCTTTATTCGTTTTAGAGATTGGAGATATTCATTAGGTACTGTATTTGCTTTATTACACGACGTTTTTGTAACACTTATCATATTTAGTTTTGCGCGTACCATTGTACCGTTCCCACTAGAAATTGATCAGCACTTTATTGCTGCCGTGTTAACCGTTATTGGTTTTAGTATGAATGATACCATCATTGTATACGACCGTATCAGAGAAGATAGCAGGTTACACCCTAGCATGGATAATGCTTCTGTAATCAATAAAGCGATTAACGAAACATTGAGCCGTACCATCATGACTTCATTAACCGTATTCTTAACCATCTTAATATTATTTATATTTGGTGGTGAAGTAACCAAAGGATTTGCCTTTGCGATGTTAGTGGGTGTGATCACTGGTACCTACTCTTCTATCTTTGTGGCAGCTCCAATCTTAGTAGATTTTTCGAAAGACAAAAAGCTAAGTAATTCAGCTAAAAAATAAGAACCTTACATAAGATTCCATAAAAAAAGCCTCGCACTTTTATTAGTTGCGAGGCTTTTTTATGGGCAAAATTTTGTGTATTGCGCTGAACATTATGTAGCGCTAAACGATGTTGATTTAAACGGCAAATGATGTACCACATCCGCAAGTTTTACTGGCGTTGGGATTGCTAAAAGTAAATCCACGGCTATTGAGTCCACCCTGCCAATCTACTTCCATACCAAAAAGGTAAAGCTGATGGCTATTGTTCATGATACATGCAATACCTTCTATTTCAAAATGTGTATCTTCTGGTAAAGGCAAATCAAAGCCAAGTACATAGGTCATGCCGCTGCAACCACCCCCTTTAACGCCAATTCTAAGGCGCTGGTTGGTATCAAAGCCGTCTTCTGCTATCAGGCGCTTAATTTCCACTATAGCGCCCTCTGTTAAGGTTACTGGAGCCGTTTGTGTGATTGTTGAGCTAGACATAAGATCTAATTTTAAGCAAAGCTACTAAGAGCAGCGCAGATTGCCTTATTTTTGATAAAATTTACAAGATGCTTGACACATCAACCGTATTAACTGTTGTCATCGCCGTTATCATTGGCTTATTTATAGCGGTACTCATTTACCTGCAACAAAAAATTGGTGTGGCCGCCAAATCTATTGATAAGGATACCAAAATTTTAAAACTACAAGCCTACGAAAGATTAATATTACTAGCCAACCGCATTGCAGTCCCAAATTTAATTACCCGGCTTCAAAACGATGGAAAAAGTAATTCAACCCTTTCTGCCACCGATCAACAATTACTTTTAGTATCAACCATTAAAGAAGAGTTTGAACATAATGTTACCCAACAACTCTATGTGTCAAAAACGGCTTGGGAAGCAGTAACAAATTTCAAAGAAAAAAATATTTTGCTCATACATCAGGCAGCAGCTACACTTCCGGTTGGATCAAATGCTGGTGAACTCAATAGATTACTCATTAGTTTTTTGGGAAGAGACCCTGCTGGAGATATGCACCAACTGGTAACTGAGGTTTTAAGTGTAGAAGTAAAACAAATTTTATAATGAGCACGCCAATCAATAAAAAAACAGATAGCGGCATTGCCATTAAAACGGTATACAACGCTTTAGATATTGCGGATAATAAACAAGCGCTAGAAAATTTACAACCTGGCGAGTTCCCCTACACCAGAGGTGTGCAGCCAGATATGTACCGCGGTAAACTTTGGACAATGCGCCAATACGCCGGATTCTCAACCGCCGAAGAAAGCAATAAGCGTTACCATTATTTATTATCGCAAGGTGTAATGGGCCTTAGCGTTGCTTTTGATTTACCAACCCAAATTGGATATGATAGCGACCATGAATTAGCAGATGGTGAAGTTGGTAAAGTAGGCGTTGCGATTGATAGTATCGAAGACATGGAAATTCTTTTTAAAGGTATCGACCTTGAAAAAGTGAGCACTTCCATGACCATCAATGCTACTGGTTTTATACTACTTGCATTTTATGTGGCGCTCGCTAAAAAACAAGGCGCCGATTTAAATAAACTTACAGGTACCATACAAAATGATATGTTAAAAGAATACGCAGCAAGAGGCACTTATATTTATCCGCCTAAACCTTCTCTGCGTATCATCACAGATATTTTTGAATGGTGTGGCACAAACGTTCCTAAATGGAATACCATTTCTATTTCAGGCTATCATATAAGAGAAGCTGGTAGCACTGCAGTTCAAGAAATTGCATTTACACTAAGCAATGGTAAAGCCTATGTAAAAGCGGCCATCGAAAAAGGAATGCACATCAATATTTTTGTTAAACGACTCTCCTTCTTTTTTAATGCACACAATAATTTATTTGAAGAAGTAGCTAAATTTAGAGCATCACGTACC
>JBEITL010000071.1:0-6680 GCA_040374915.1 Sediminibacterium sp.
ATATGTAAACGACCGGTACGCGCTTGAGCCAAAGCTTCACGCATAATGTCCATACTTAAACCGTCTACTTTAATATCCATTTGCACACCGCAAATACCATCACGTGTACCTGTAACTTTAAAGTCCATATCACCTAAATGATCTTCATCACCTAAGATATCCGTTAAGATCGCATACTTACCATCTTCTCTAGAAATAAGTCCCATGGCAACACCACTCACGTGCTTAGGAACAGGAACACCTGCATCCATAAGTGCCAATGAACCTGCGCAAACGGTTGCCATAGAAGACGAACCGTTACTTTCTAAAATATCACTCACTACACGCACTGTGTATGCGTAATCTTCTTTAGGCATCATTTGCTTTAAAGAACGCATAGCAAGGTTACCATGTCCTACTTCTCTACGTCCAACACCACGCATCATTTTAACTTCACCTGTACTAAACGGAGGGAAATTATAATGTAAAATAAATGGTGTGTATTCAGATTTTGCAGCACTCTCTTGTAATAACTCATCTAGTTTGGTACCAAATGTTACAGTGGTTAACGATTGTGTTTCACCTCTTGTAAATAAAGCCGAACCGTGTGGTGTTGGTAATGGCTCTACTTCCATTGCAAGTGGACGTACTTGATCAAGTGCACGGCCGTCTAAACGGATACGCTCATCAACCATCATGTTACGTACAACTTCCCACTTAAGGTCTTCGTAATATTTTTTAGCTAACTTTTTATCTAAATCGGTAAGGTCTTCGCCAAGGCTAGCAATCAACTCATCTTTTAATGCGCTATAGGCATCGCTACGCTCATTTTTTGAAGAACCCTTACGTGAAATTTCATATACACGCTTAGCAGCAAAAGCATTTACCTTAGCCTGAATTTCTTCTGATTGAGGTGGCTTCTTGTAATCTCTTACAGTAGTCACGCCTTTTTTAGCTCTTAATTCTGCTTGTGCTTTAATTTGAATACGAATTGCATCATGCGCAATTTCTAGTGCTTTAATTAAATCTGCTTCAGAACATTCTTTTGCTTCACCTTCCACCATCATTAGGTTTTTTTCGGTAGCAGCAATAATGAATTCTAAATCTGATTGTGCAAGTTCCGAACGTGTCGGGTTTACTAAAAACTGTCCATTTACACGTGCAATACGCACTTCAGAAATAATTTCTTTTACTGGGATATCTGATACTGCAAGTGCAGCAGACGCCGCTAAACAAGCAAGTGAATCTGGTAATACTTCTGCATCACTAGAAATTAAACTTACAAGTACTTGTACATCGCACAAATAATCTTCAGGGAATAAAGGTCTTAAAGCACGGTCAATTAACCTGCTCGTTAATATTTCATAATCATTTAAACGCGCTTCACGCTTAAAAAACGAACCAGGAATACGGCCTGCAGAAGCAAACTTTTCTTGGTAGTCTACGCTTAATGGGAAAAAATCTTGTCCTTCTTTTGGATCTTTATTGGCAACTACAGTTGCTAATAAAACGCAATTACCTTGACGTACGGTAATTGATCCATCTGCTTGACGCGCAAGCTTGCCAGTTTCGATAGAAACTTGACGACCGCCGCCAAGATCAAAACTTACACTTATTGGTTGTGATAACATAAAATTGTGTTGATTGGGTAATGAATGAATCAAAAAAATAGGTACCAATAGAAATAACTATTCCCAACCGTTATTAATAAGCAGTTGGGAATAGCAGTATCATTCGTAAAGAAAAATTACTTTCTTAAACCTAGTTTTTCAATTAGAGCACGATAGCCCTGTAGGTTATGCTTTTGCATATAAGCCAATAAGCGCTTACGTTGACCAACCATCATCATCAAACCACGTTGTGTAGAATGATCTTGCTTGTTAGCTTGTAAATGCTTAGAAATATGGGAAATACGTTCAGTAAGTACTGCTACTTGACCTTCGATTGAACCCGTGTTAGTGGCTTTTCCACCATACTCAGCAAAAATACTTGCTGTTTTTTCTTTTGTTAAATGCGACATTTCAAAATGTTTAAATAAGACTCCGTAATTGTTTTCTTCTATTTTTTATCGGCTGCAAAGGTAGGTATTATAATGTAAAAAGGATAAATTTGGGCATCTTTTTACATCATTTCCCTATAAATATATGTTTGGAGTGACCATTTTAGGCAATAATTCGGCCCTTCCGGCCTATGATAGGCATCCAACAGCCCAAGTGGTAAGCATTCAGGATCAATCCATTCTGATAGATTGCGGGGAGGCTACACAAATACAAATGAGCCGTTACAAGGTAAAAAGAAGCAAAATCAACCATATTTTCATTTCCCACCTCCATGGCGACCATTATTTTGGCCTCATTGGCCTTATCACGAGCATGGGACTGCTTGGCCGGACCAACGAATTATCCATTTTTAGCCCGCCAGGCCTCAAAGAAATTGTTGATATGCAATTAGCGGTTGCGGGGTCAAGCATACCCTACCCCCTCCATTTTCATACCATTACTGGTGCAGGTATTCTTGTTGAAACCACAAAATTTAAAGTAAGCTGTTTTCCAACCCAGCACCGCATACCTTGTTATGGGTTTACCATTGCTGAAAACAAAGCGCCCCGAAAAATCAATAAAGAAAAAGTGATCGCCGCAGAAATCCCTTTTCACTTTTACGACGAATTAAAAAAAGGTTTTGACTATGAGACTAAAACCGGCGAATTAATTAAAAATGAAACAATAACGGACCCTGCAAGCCCCAACAAAAAATACGTCTACACTGCCGATACTATTTTTGATATGAACTTGGTGGCACACGCCATAAATGCCAATTTACTATACCACGAAGCTACCTATTTACAAGACCAGTCTCAAAAAGCAGCCGAACGTTTTCATGCTACCACCACACAGGCGGCAACCATTGCCAAAGAAGCGAGCGTAAAACGTTTACTGATTGGACATTTTAGCAGTAAATATGAAAGTATAGAAAATCATGTACAAGAGGCCCGCACTGTATTTGCTAACACAGATTTGGCCATTGAGGGCGTTACTTTTTTGGTACAGTAATACGTAACTTAATCTAGAATTTCAACGTCTTTTGGATACTTTGCTTTGTTAAAAACAAACATTGCGTTGTCTAGTGCTTTATTAGAAACCAAATTGCTAAAGCTAACGACTAGCGTGTTGTTACTTTTATCTAGGATAACCGCTTTGGTGATCATTGATTTTGCATTGTCTACAAAAACATTCACCTTAGAAAAGTTCTTGCGCGCATCGATAGGCTTCATTTCAATTTCACTTTGACCTGCTTTTGTCCCAATTAATTTGCAAATAAAATCTTTAGCATAATCGCCAGATAAAATCTTTTGCGGGCTTAATGATTGAGCACTCTCTTCGAGACTTGTTACCGTAATTGTTTTAGCCCCATCATAATTGTAGGTTTTTGCACCATCACAAATCACTTGCATTTTACCCTGCGCTAAAACATATTTAGCGCCCTTAATAGAAATAATACCCGATTTAACACCATTATTTTTCCCCTTGCTAGAAACAGAGTTGATTGAAAAATTTGAGGTGATGGTTGAAAAACTTTTCACTTTAGCACTCACCATATCCAATATTTTTTTGGCATTTGGATCGTTTTGTGCATGCGCACTAATTATTGAAATTAATACGACTGCAAGTGAAAATAACTTTTTCATTGAATATGGTTTATGTTGGTTTTTCGCGGCAAAGATAGGTATTAGAGTGTTTCTAAAAACATCTCTAATTCAGAGTCGGTTTTAAAACGTACTTCCCTAGCCTTACTACCTTGGTTAGGCCCCACAATACCAGCGGCTTCTAGCTGGTCCATCAAGCGTCCCGCTCTATTATAACCAAGCTTCATACGGCGCTGAATAAGAGACGTAGATCCCATTTGGCTTTGAACAATTAAACGGGCTGCATCTTCAAATAGAGGGTCTCTATCACCAGCGTCAAAATCACGACCTTCCATATCCTTTTCATCCACGTATTCTGGTAGTAAAAATGCTTGAGGATAGCCTTTTTGATCGCCTATAAATTCACAAACCGCTTCTACTTCTGGGGTATCAACAAAAGCACATTGTAAACGGGTAATTTCACCATTGTAACTCACGAGCATATCTCCCTTTCCTATCAATTGCTCGGCGCCGCCGGCATCTAAAATGGTACGGCTATCGATTTTACTAGATACTTTAAAAGCAATACGCGCAGGGAAATTGGCCTTAATGGTACCAGTAATGATATTTACAGAAGGGCGTTGTGTAGCAATTATTAGGTGAATACCTACCGCTCTAGCAAGCTGCGCAAGCCTTGCTATTGGCATTTCAACCTCTTTACCTGCCGTCATAATTAAATCGGCAAACTCATCAACCACCAGCACAATAAATGGAAGGTACTGATGTCCTTTTTCTGGATTTAATTTTCTCGCCGTAAACTTCTCGTTGTACTCTTTAATATTTCTACAACCCGCTTCTTTTAGTAAATCGTAACGGTTGTCCATTTCAATACAAAGCGCATTGAGGGTATTGATTACTTTTTTAGTATCCGTAATAATGGCGTCGTCTTCGCCAGGGAGTTTTGCTAAAAAGTGTTTTTCAATAACACGGTATAAACTCAACTCCACTTTTTTAGGATCCACCAAAACAAACTTAAGTTGCGATGGATGTTTTTTATAGAGTAACGATACGAGTATTGCATTTAATCCCACCGATTTACCCTGACCGGTAGCACCCGCCATTAATAAGTGCGGCATGCTTGCAAGGTCTACAATGAAATTTTCGTTGTCAATTTTTTTACCAATCGCAATTGGCAAAGAATAATCGGAGGTTCTAAATTTATCACTCGCTAAAAGCGTTTTCATACTCACCACCGACTTTCTAATATTAGGTACTTCAATACCAATCGTACCCTTACCTGGAATTGGTGCAATGATACGAATACCTAGTGCCGCAAGGCTTAGCGCGATATCGTCTTCGAGGTTTTTAATTCTACTAATACGAACACCCGGCGCAGGTACAATTTCGTAAAGTGTGACTGTTGGACCTACTGTTGCCTGAATTTTTTGAATGGCAATGTCATAGTTTTTTAACGTAGCGATAATTTGATTTTTGTGCGTCTCCAACTCTTGTGGATCGTGTACAATTTTTTCACTACCATGTGTTTCTAGTAAATTAATACTTGGATACTTATAGCTTTTTAAATCGAGCGTGGTATCGTATTTGGTATTTAATGAACCAAGTTTTGCAGCAGGAGCTGCTGCTTCTATCGGTGTTTCGTTAATCTCTAAAGACAAATCTTCTTCTTCAAACGCCTCTTCTTCTATTTCTTCTTCAAGTGTTTCATCTAAATCTAGCGGAGCTTCACCACTCATATGCGGTGTTAATGCATCAGGCATGATTTCTTCGGGGGCGTCAGGCATAATAACAGAGACTGCCCTACCTTCCGATTTTAATTTATTGCCGCTAGGCACCACCGGCACTACTGCCGTTTTTTTTTCCGATTCTTCTTCGTTTTCAAATGCTTCCTCGTCTAATGGCGCAGCATTAGGATCTGGCACTAGCGCGCCCGCTTCATCCCAGGCTTGCACTACCGGCTTTTCATCATCGGTGGTAAATGGAGCGCCTAAATCGGAACTGTCATGATTATTGGACTTAAAATTAAAACTAGGAGCCCTAAACACTGGATTAAAGCGCCAAATGAAATAACTAAACGCAGCCAATAATAAAATAGCACCAGTACCAAAGTTACCCGTCCATTTTTGTAGAAAGGAGGTAAACAATTCTCCTACAGCTCCGCCCCAAGAAAATGAACTTGCAGAAGCTACAAATGCAAATGCTGTACTTAATATAAGTAAGCCAACAAGCACATAACGTGCATTGCGCCAAAGACTGAATATTTTTTTGCCAAAAATTAAATTAACACCTAGAACAAAAAAGAAAGTGCAAAACAAATAAGAAGCAAGGCCAAAGCCTTTATAGAATAAAGAGTGCGCCACATAAGCGCCCAATACACCCAGCATATTGCTAACGCGTAATCCATTTTCTGCAAAAATCTTAATGCCAAACTGATGTACTTTGTCCTGGTCTTCTTGCCATGTAAATAAATAAGAGGTAAAGGCAACAAATAAAAAACCTGCAAACAATAAAGTAACAGCACCAATAATTTTAGTAGTACGCTCGTCTTTTACAACTTCCGTAACGGTTACTTCTGTTTCCTTATCTGGCGTTAACTGCTCAGGATCTGGAGGAGTGGTTGCTTTCTTTCTTAAACTATTTGCCATGGAAACAAATATAAGTTAAGGGGACCGGTCTATCACGGGTTAGGTACCGATGTGCAAAAATGCTATTTCGCCTCAGAGTTTTCCACGCCCTTGAATTGAGATAGGCCTAAAAGCACCCAGGCAGCCATCCACAGTAAGCCACCCATTGGCGTTATAACACCCACCCAAGGCAAACCTTCAATGCCTAAAAAAGGCTTCGCTACAATAAAATACAATGACCCAGAAAAAAGCACAATACCGTCAATAAAAAATAGCCCTGCCCTAATTAACAGCTTTTGTTGTTTTGGAGATGACGCTTTCTGTAATAAGATCCCAGTAAGTATTAGCGCCACCACATGATACATTTGATAACGCACGGCTGTTTCATAAGTAATAAGTGCCGCTGGAGATAAAACAGCTTTTAAAGCATGTGCACC
>JBEITL010000192.1:0-3319 GCA_040374915.1 Sediminibacterium sp.
AAAAATGTAGAGAAGCCGTACTTCGTTACAAAGACAAGTGGGATGAAATCACTACAAAAATGGGATACTGGGTAGATTTAAATGACCCGTATATTACTTTTGAAAATGATTATATCGAAACACTTTGGTGGATTTTAAGTGAGTTGTACAAGAAAGGTTATTTGTATGAGAGTGTAAGTATTCAACCTTATTCTCCAGCTGCAGGAACGGGTTTAAGCTCACACGAATTAAACCAACCGGGTACGTACAAAGATGTAAAAGATACGTCTGCTGTTGCGATGTTTAAGGCATTAGCCACCGATGCAAAAAATAAATTTTTAATTGACGCTGCGGGTGATAACGAAGTGTATTATTTAGCATGGACAACTACGCCGTGGACACTTCCCTCTAATTTAGGTTTAACCGTTGGACCAAATATTGAGTATGTATTGGTTAAAACCTTTAATCCATACACACATGCGCCTGTACATGTTGTACTTGCCAAAGCCTTACTGTCAAAGCTTTTTAAGCCTGAAGGTGAAAATGGAGATTTTGAAAATTACAACGCTGAGCAAAAATTATTGCCTTGGAAAATAGTGACAAATTTTAAAGGGTCAGATATTGAAGGGGCACAGTATGAACAACTCATGCCATCTGATGCAAATAGCATGGAGGCCATTGATACAATTACACCTGGTGCAAAACCATTTAGAATTTTAGTAGGTGATTTTGTTACCACAGAAGATGGTACAGGTATTGTACATACCTCACCTGCGTTTGGTGCAGACGATTACCGTGTTGGACAAAAAAATAATATTGGTATTTTAACGCTTGTAGATAGAGAAGGGAAATTTGTAGACGGCTTAGGTGAGTTTAGTAACCGCTATGTAAAAAACTACAAAGACGATCCTAATTATGTAGACGTGAACGTTGACATTTGCGTAAAGCTTAAAAAAGAAAATCGCGCGTTTAAAGTAGAAAAATACGAACATAGTTATCCGCATTGTTGGAGAACAGACAAGCCAATTTTATACTATCCACTGGACGCTTGGTTTATTAAAACAACGGCCGTTAAAGACCGTATGGTGGAGCTCAATAAAACCATCAATTGGAAACCAGCTTCTACCGGTGAAGGCCGTTTTGGTAACTGGCTTGAAAATATGGTGGACTGGAATTTGAGCCGAAGCAGGTATTGGGGAACGCCGCTTCCAATATGGCGTACAGAGGACGGAAGCGAAGAGGTTTGTATTGGATCTGTAGAGCAGTTAAATGCGGGCATCAAAAAAGCAAATGAAGTTTTAGGCGGGAGCGTCAATCAAAATTATTTGCACGGCGGCATCTTAGATTTACACAAACCATTTGTGGATGATATTGTTTTAGTGAGTGCATCTGGTAAACCTATGCACCGCGTTTCCGATTTAATTGATGTTTGGTTTGATAGTGGCGCCATGCCTTATGCGCAGTGGCATTATCCATTTGAAAATAAAGACCTTGTAGATAAGGGTCAAGCTTTTCCTGCCGATTTTATTTGCGAAGGCGTAGATCAAACACGTGGTTGGTTTTATACACTGCATGCTATTGGCGTGATGTTATTTGATAGCGTTGCATACAAAACAGTGGTGAGTAATGGATTGGTGCTAGATAAAAATGGCAACAAAATGAGTAAGCGACTTGGCAACGTTGTTAATCCATTTGAAACGATCGAAAAATATGGCGCCGACGCAACCCGCTGGTACCTTGTAACCAATGCATCTCCTTGGGATAATTTAAAATTTGATGTTGCGGGTATTCAAGAAGTGCAACGTAAGTTTTTTGGAACCCTTTATAATACGTACCAATTTTTTACGCTCTATGCAAATGTGGATGGCTTTTCTTTTTCAGAAGCGCCAGTGCCTTTAGCAGAGCGTCCAGAAATTGATCGTTGGATTTTATCAAGTTTACATTCGCTAATAAAAAAAGTAACTGCGGCAATGGATGATTATGAACCAACCGTTGCAGGAAGAGCCATTGAATCTTTTGTTGATGAGCAACTGAGTAACTGGTATGTAAGACTTTGTAGAAGAAGATTTTGGAAAGGTGAATATGAGCAGGATAAAATTAGTGCATATCAAACTTTATATGAGTGCCTAGAAACTGTGATACAGTTAACAGCGCCAATTGCGCCGTTTTTTACGGATGCTATTTTTAGTAATCTGAATAGCGTAACGGGTAAGCATCAAGTAGCGTCTATTCATCACGCTAATTTTCCTGTGGCCAATGACGCTTGTATTGATGCAGCATTAGAGGAAAGAATGCAATTAGCCCAGGATGTATGCTCGTTGGTATTAAGCCTTCGTAAAAAAGTAAATATTAAAGTGCGTCAGCCACTTCAAAAAATTCTCATCCCGGTACTAGACCCTGCTATGCAGGATCAGCTGGTTTTAATCCAGGATTTGATAACGGCAGAGGTAAATGTTAAAGAAATTGAATATTTGACCGAAACCGAGGGAATAATTAAGAAAAAGATAAAACCCAACTTTAAGGCCCTAGGCACTAAAATGGGTGCCAAAATGAAAGCGGCGGGCGCGGCTATTACTGCCATGACTGCTACTCAAATTGCTACCCTCGAAAAAACAGGCGAAATTCTCTTATCTATTGAGGGTGAAGAACTTAGCATTGCTTTAACTGAGGTTGACATTACCGCCGAGGACATTCCTGGTTGGAGTGTTGCCAGTAAAGGTAGCCTAACAGTGGCCCTAGATATTACAATTACCCCTGATTTACAGCAGGAAGGAGACGCCAGGGAGTTTGTAAACCGTGTACAAAATATTCGAAAAGACAGCGGTTTTGCCCTTACAGACCGTATATTCGTGACCCTTGAGCATTGCGACAGGCTAAAGGAGTCGATTGTTAAATATAACAACTATATTTGCCGCGAAATTTTAGCTGATTCTATCACTTGGGTAGACCATGTTGCAAACGCAACAGAGCTCGAAGTAAACGAGAATTTGCTAAAGGTTTCAATAACTAAACAAGCATAACAACAAGCATATGGCTACAAAAAAACCAGCCCCAAAAGCAGCACCTGCTAAAAAAGTAGCAGCGCCAGCTAAAAAGGCGGCACCGGCCAAAAAAGCAGCACCTGCTAAAAAAGTAGTTGCTCCTGTAAAAAAAGCAGCACCTGCTAAACCAGCAGCGCCCGCTAAAAAAATTGCAGCTCCTGTAAAGAAAGCTGCTCCTGCTAAACCAGCAGCACCTGCTAAAAAAGTAGCTGTGCCTGTAAAAAAAGCAGTACCTGCAAAACCAACAGCACCCGCTAAAAAAGCAGCACCTGCTAAACCAGTTGCGCCTGCTAAAAAAG
>JBEITL010000032.1:0-9360 GCA_040374915.1 Sediminibacterium sp.
ATTTTTTACGGTTGTAGCAGCACCTGTAAATGAACTACGTTTTTGATTGGTGTAGGCTAGTACCAAAACATCTGAAAGATTGTTTTCGGCATCCTGCATTTTTACAACAGTCATTTTAGGATCAAAAACCGATACGTTTTGAGCAATCAGGTCTACTCTCGAAAACTGAAGGGTAGTTCCTTTACTTACTTTAATAGTGAAAGAACCGTCTTCTGCCGAAATGGTTCCAGTTTTAGATTTTAAAACTTTGACGGTTACATTGGCTAGTGGCTGGTTGTCTTTGATTGAAATGACCTTACCTGTTACAGTCACCAAATCATTTCCAGCAGTAGTGCTGGCATTTTGTGCAATGACTTGATTAGACAGCAATTGAAGTGTCATTCCAATAATTGCCACAATTACATGGATGTTTTTTTTCATATAGCGTAGTTAAATCGTTTAAAATAACCCTTTGGGTTATTTGTTGGTAACAAATGTATTAAATAATTGCAATTTGACATGTTTATCTAGTTAACCTGTAAATAGTAAGCGCCGCTCTTTTGATTAAGTGTGGAAACTCTTTCAGGTTAATGGTTTCGCCAGGCGCATGCGCACCTTTTCCAGAAGCACCCATACCATCCACTGCATCAACAAACTGTGCAATATAAGAAACGTCTCCAGCACCTCGAGATCCTGGATCTCCCTCAATAGCAGGACCTAATCCTAAATCCGTTGTAACACCACTAATAACTTCTAATACTTTTTTATTACCGAGTGTTGGTTCCATACTTGGAATACCATCGTTAAATGTGATGGTTGCTTTTGTACCATTCAAGCTTTGTTCAACAATAGTAGTCATTGTTTTTCTAGCTTCTATTTTTTGCGCTTCCGTTAAAAAACGTAAGTCACCAGTAACGACCGCAGCGGGTGAAACAATATTTGTTTTTCCAATTGCTGTGGCGGTTGCTTTTGATCTATTAAAATTTACTTCTGATCCTCCTACAAAAAGGCCTGGATTAAAAGTTAAATACTTTTCTTGACTGAGTGTTTCTCTAAACGCATTTACAATTCGAGCGGCTTCATAAATGGCACCGTATCCACCTGCATTTGTAAACACGCTTGCACTATGTCCTGTTTTTGCTGAAACATTTAATGTCCAAGAACTTGAACCTCTTCTTGCTGTCGCAATCGTATTGAGCCCATGTGCACTTTCAAAACCAAGTGCTATATCTGTTGTTTTAGCTGCTTCAATAAAGTGACCTCTACTTATTTGAAATGGTTTAGCAGAAGACTCTTCATCACCCGTTAAATAAGCAATGATATCTGCATTATTTAACAAGCCTTGTTGTTGTAATGCTTGTAAAGCAATAATCATTACAACATCTCCACCCTTCATGTCATAAACACCTTGTCCGGTTGCTACAGAATCATTTAACATGGTGAATGGATTGGACGGCATATCGGGTTCAAAGACAGTATCTAAATGGCCAATCAAAAAAAGTTTTTTTGCAGTGGGTGATTTGGGTTTGTTATCAAAACCAATGGTGGCCACCAAATGACCCGCTCTTTTGATTGAATCAGGCATGGAAATCCACTCCGTTTTAAATTTTGCTTTTTCAAATTCTTTGGCAAACAGAGCGCCTACCTTTTTTACACCCTCAATATTTAATGTGCCACTATTGATATTTACAGATTCTTTTAAGAGCGCTATCGCTCTTGGCATATTTTGATCTATATAAGCAATAATTGCTTTTTCTTCATCATTCAAATTTGTAGCCTGCTCTTGTTGCGCAAAAATAGGAGCCTGCAACACCAACATGCATAAAATAAATAATACCTTTTTCATCTATCGTTTTTTAAATGTGCCCTAAATATAGTATTAAATTAAATGGGTTAATAACCTATTGCTACACGCCGCTTTCTTTGTTTTTGAACCTAATCAAAGCTATATTGTTATACAACTAAACAGCAACATGAAAGCTTTGTACATTTTTTTAGGGCTCGGCGCCATTTATATTGTTTTCCAATCTTTTATTGCTAATAGTGCAGTTAAAACAGAAAAGCAAAAATACAGGACCGTGGTTAAGGATGATGAGCTAGAAATAAGATATTATCCCGCCGCTACCATGGCAACGGTTTATTCGAGTGCCACTAACTACAAGTCAGTTGCAAGCAGTGGTTTTGGGAAATTAGCCCGATTTATATTTGGCGGCAACAAAGAAAACGAGAGCATTGCAATGACGGCTCCAGTAAGAATGAACATGTCAGAAAAAGGCGCAGAAATGAGTTTTGTAATGCCAACAAAATACAATGAAAGTAATTTGCCTAAACCCAATGACGAGAGCATTCGGATTCATGAGTCAGCTCCGCAATACGTTGCTGTGGTTTCGTTTGGAGGCTATGCAAACGACGAAAAAATAAAAACGCATAAAGAAAAACTATTACAAATACTTTCCCAGCGTTATATAAAAGTTACGGGTGATTACACGTTTTTAGGTTATAACGCGCCTTATCAAATGATTGCAAGAACCAACGAGATAGCTATTCCTATAGAATGGAAAGAATAAATTATAATATAATTTTCTTACATTTATAGCAATTGAAAAACTATAATATGAAAGACCCCCGTTATCCTATTGGAAATTTTGAGTTCAAGCCTTTTTGCCAAGACACAAAAAGTGAATGGTTAGCAGAAATGAAAGCTGCGCCTACAAATTTAGATGAAGCGCTACAAAATTTAAATAAAGAGCAGTTAGATACACCCTATAGAGATGGCGGCTGGACCGTTCGACAACTCGTACATCATTTGGCAGATAGCCACATGAATGCGTTTATAGTTTTTAAATTAGCATTAACTGAAGACCTACCAACCATTAAAGACTACAGTGAAAACGATTGGTCTTTTACAACAGATGTATTGCATACGCCTATTCATGTTTCAGTTACATTATTAAGCGCCCTCCACCATAGATGGGTAGACTTACTCCATAGTTTTACAGATGAGCAATGGCAAAGAAAGTTTTTTCATCCCACCCATAACGTAGAAATAAGTTTATGGGATTTCTTTGCGGTATATACATGGCACGGTAAGCACCATGTAGCCCATATCACTACGCTCAAAGAATTAAGGGGCTGGTAAAGCAACCAATTTTGTATATTATTGTTTAACAATAGTATATGGATAGGAAAAAATCAATTTTCAACTTACTCATTGGGCTGTTTTCATTGATTTCGACGGTAAGCGCCCAATCAACGGTTGTAGTAAGTGGTAGTGTGCGAGACAAACAAACCGGCGAATCTTTAATTAAGGCCGTGGTGCGCATTCAGGAATTGCCTAATGCAGGTATTATTTCTAATGAATACGGATTTTACTCCCTTACGTTACCTAAAGGGAATTATTCCGTTGTGGTATCACAAGTGGGGTATGAAACGCTGGTTCAAAAAATAAAACTAGACAGCAGTCAAACCATCAACTTTTCTTTACAAACAAAAAATGTGCTAAAAGAAGTAGTGGTGGAGTCGTCGCGAAAAAATGACAATCTAACCAAGGCACAAATGGGTACCGAAACCATTAATATGGCGGCTATCAGTAAGGTGCCTGTTATTTTTGGAGAAAAAGATCTTTTAAAAACAATTCAATTATTACCAGGCGTTAAATCGGCGGGCGAAGGAAATAGTGGTTTTTTTGTGCGCGGTGGTGGTGCAGATCAAAATTTAATATTGCTAGACGAAGCGCCTGTTTATAATGCCACGCACTTACTTGGATTTTTTAGTACGTTTAATAGTGATGCCATTAAAGACGCTACAATCATAAAAGGCAATAGCGCTAGTCAATACGGAGGTAGGCTTTCATCGGTACTCGACGTAAAAATGAAAGAAGGCAATAATCAAGACTACGTGGTGAATGGTGGCATTGGACTAATTAGCAGTAAAGTGAGTGTTGAGGGTCCACTTCAAAAGAACAAGTCTTCGTTTATACTTTCCGGAAGAAGAACCTATGCGGATATGTTTTTGAAAGCGACCGAAAAATTTAAAGACAATATTTTGTATTTCTATGATTTAAATGCAAAAGCGAATTATCAAATCGATGCAAAAAATAAAATTTACGTATCGGGATATTTTGGAAGAGATGAGCTAGGACTTGGACAGGAGTTTGGTATTGACTGGGGTAATAAAACCGGTACCATTAGATGGAATAGAATTATTAGCAATAAATTATTTTTAAACACTTCTTTAATTTATAGCGACTATAATTACAATGTGAAATTAAAAAATGGGGAAACCAATTTTAATATCAATTCAAATATCAAAGATGTAAACCTCAAACAGGATTACACTTTTTATGCGAATGGAACCAACACGCTCCGCTTTGGATTTAACACCATCTTACATACCATCACACCAAGTACATTTAGCGGCACTGTAATTAATAGCGTGTCAAAAGAAGGCAGAAATGGTCTTGAAAATGCGCTTTACCTCACTAACAATTATAGAGCTTCAAACCAACTAACCATTGATTACGGTGTGCGGTTATCGATGTATACATTAATGGGTGGCGATGTTTATAATATTTATGAAAACGGTGTAATTAATTCATCCATTAAATTAAATAAATCAAGTTTTGGAAAAACCTATGTTAATCCAGAGCCCCGCATTACCACCAACTACCGTATTAGTGATGAAACTAGCATTAAAGCAGGTTATGCTAGAAACGTGCAACACTTACATTTATTAAGTAATTCAGTAGCGTCTAGCCCATCGGATCAGTGGATTGGAAACTCTTATAATATCAAACCAGAAATTGCGGATCAAATTAGCGTGGGCTATGTAACAAAAGTTTTTAAAAGCAATTTTGAATTCACCACCGAGGCTTAT
This sequence comes from Sediminibacterium sp., assembly GCA_040374915.1. Taxonomy (GTDB): domain Bacteria; phylum Bacteroidota; class Bacteroidia; order Chitinophagales; family Chitinophagaceae; genus Sediminibacterium. Next base: position 4,855 of record JBEITL010000032.1, read on the forward strand.
TATAAATACTTACAAAATCAAATTGATTATAAAGATGGCGCCGAAATTAATACGGTTTCAGATGTTGAAAGCGTTTTATTGTATGGTATTGGTAGGGCGTATGGACTTGAGTTCTTATTAAAGAAAAAAGAAGGTCGTTTAACCGGCTGGATTGGGTATACACTTTCAAAAACAGAAAGAAAAATTGAAGGTATCAATGAAGGTAGGTGGTACAATGCTAGACAAGATAGAACGCACGATATATCAGTAGTGGGTATTTATGATCTAAATAGCAGGTGGTCGATATCTGGTGTGTTTGTATATAACACCGGCGACGCAGTAACCTATCCAACCGGAAAATATACCATTCAAGGACAAACCCTTTATCAATACGCTGCCAGAAATGCCAATCGTATGCCGGCTTACCACCGTCTCGATTTTAGCGCTACCTACGAAAAAAACAAAACAAAAAGAATGCATGGTTCTTGGAATTTTAGTTTGTACAATGTGTATGGTAGAGAAAATGCTTTCCGTATTAGTTTTAAAGACGATCCTAATGATCCTACTAGAACGCAAATTATCAGGACCGCTCTTTTTAAATGGGTGCCAAGTGTAACCTATCAATTTAAATTTTAAGCATGAAAAAAATAGGATTTTTTATAGCGCTTTTTGCCATCATATTTGTTGGGTGTGACAAAGAAATTACTTTGGAACTAGGTGATAGCAAGCCTATGCTTGTAATTGATGGTAGTATTACAGATCTGGCCGGTCCTTATTTTGTTCAGCTCTCTTTATCAACTTCCATTAACAACCCAACACGCATTATTGGCGTGAACAATGCACGCGTTATCATCACGGATCAAGCGGGCATTAAAGACAGTTTACAATTTGTAAGCAACGGCTTTTATAGAACGCAAAAAATAAAGGGCATTGAAGGTGGAACTTACAGCCTAGAAGTTGTGGTAGATCAAAAAAAGTATACAGCATCTGCTACCATGCCCAAAAAAGTTAATTTAGATAGCCTTCGCATTAATACTTTTCCATTTAATGGAGAAATCAGGTATAGTGTGATTCCTGTGTATCTAGACCCAGTAACGCTTGGTAACAGCTACCGCTTTATTCAAAAAATTAACGACACCATCGATCCAACTTTTCACATATTTAATGACAACCTAAATAATGGAAAAGTAAATCAACGACCATTACGTGGGGGTGATGATAATTTAAAAATAAAACCGCGTGACAATGTTTTTGTAGAAATGCAGTGCATTTCAAACACTTGTTATATATACTATAATAGTCTCGATCAGCAAAGTGGAGCTGGACCCGGTGGTGGCACGGCGCCATCAAATCCACCATCCAATATAGTAGGAGGCGCACTAGGAATTTTTTCGGCACATACGGTGCAGCGAAAAACGATTCGGATAAATTAAACAGCCATGTAAGCGCCTAGTGCTGATTATTTAATTTTTCAATTATTTTTTTTAGTCTTTTTAAAGCGCCCTTGGTTTGCTGAATAACAAATGCATCCACAACGCGTTTTTCTTGCAATAAATTTTCATAACGCTTATTTCCCCTCAGGTTTTTTTCAAGCTCCTGTGCATTATATACATAAATTTTTTCCTGATTTTGAACATTTGAAACATAGGTATTTAGGCCTGCATTATCTGAATACATATCACCCAAACGATGTGATATCCGCATCGTTAAATCTGTTGATAGTTTGAAATCATCGTATCTATCATAGTGCTTTAAAATGCTAGACAAAAGTTCATGGTCTTGAATCAAATAAAGTTTACCCGATCCTTTGAGTGCATCAATTTCGGCAGTGCTGCTAGCAAAAAAGGTGAAAACCATTGACCTGCTTGCATAGATCACAATTGAATCTTGTGGTAATTCAATTTCTTTTCGAGACCATTTGGTTAATAAACTATCGGCATCTAATGCTTTTTGATGATAGTTAAGGTTATAAACCAAATCCGAGCTGTCTCTCTGTAACTCTATAACCATCCTTTTAATTACACCACTTTCTTCTTTGTGGTGTTGATATATTTCTACGATATGTTCTGCTGTTACGGCTAGTGAGATACCAATTACAATAACTAAAATTTCTGCAATAAAGCCTTTTACGAATTTGGGTTTGTGTACTTCCATAAATGTGGGTTAAGCGAGGTTGTGTTTAATGTATAGAATGATAGAACCCTCTCAAAATACAAAATTGTTTCGCCACCCCAAACAAAAAAACCCAAGCAGTGCTTGGGTTTTAATTTCGTTCTGGTGGTGTGGGCCGGGATCGAACCGGCGACACAAGGATTTTCAGTCCTTTGCTCTACCGACTGAGCTACCGCACCATACCCTTTCGGGGCAGCAAAAATAGGGGGATTTCACATATAATCCACAACTCAATCCATATTTTTTAAAATTCGCAATTCTTAGGTGTTCTAGCAAAAGCAATCACATCTCTGATGTTGCCCATGCCCGTAACAAACTGCACCATTCTTTCAAATCCTAATCCAAAACCAGCGTGTGGAACGGTACCAAAACGGCGGGTGTCTAAATACCAGCTCATTTCTTGTGTAGGAATATGCATCTCTTCCATGCGCGCCACTAATTTGTCGAGGCGCTCTTCTCTTTGTGAACCACCTACAATTTCTCCAATGCCTGGGGCTAAAATATCCATCGCTGCAACCGTTTGTTTGCCTGGCTCACAACCATCATTTAAGCGCATGTAAAACGCTTTAATAGCCGCTGGATATCCAGTAACAATAACCGGCTTTTTGAAATGTTTTTCAACCAAATAACGCTCGTGTTCACTTTGCATATCAATGCCCCAACTTACGTCGTATTTAAATTTCTTTTTCTTGTACGCAGGAGAGTCTAATAAAATTGCAATCGCTTCGGTGTAGGTGATGCGCTCAAATTTACTATCCGTAACAAATTTTAATTTTTCAATTAAACCAAACTCTTGTCTTTCGTTTGTTGGTTTTTGTTTTTCTTCTTCTGCTAAACGTTGATCTAAAAACGCCAAATCATCGGCGCAATTTTCCATCGCATATTTTATCAAATATTGAATAAATTCTTCTGCTAAATTTTGATTGTCCTCAATATCGCAGAAAGCCATTTCTGGTTCAATCATCCAAAATTCGGCAAGGTGTCTTGTGGTATTTGAATTTTCGGCTCTAAAGGTTGGACCAAAAGTATAAATCTCTGAAAAGGCCATGGCGCCTAGCTCTCCTTCGAGTTGACCACTCACCGTTAGGTTGGTACTCTTACCAAAAAAATCTTGTGAAAAATCAATTTCGCCGCTTTCGGTTTTTGGTGCAGATCCATCTACAGGTAGTGTCGTTACCCTAAACATTTCACCAGCACCTTCTGCATCGCTCGATGTAATAATTGGCGTGTGTAAATACACAAATCCTTTTTCATTAAAAAACTGATGTACAGCAAATGCGAGTGCGTGTCTAATTCTAAAAACAGCACTAAACGTATTTGTTCTAAAACGTAAATGTGCAATCTCTCTTAAAAATTCGAGGCTATGTTTTTTGGGCTGCAATGGATATTGTTCCGCGTCACTATCACCTAGTATTTCTACGCTAGTGGCTTTTATTTCTACCGTTTGTCCTTTGCCTAAAGATTCAATGAGTGTGCCTTCTACTTTTAAAGAGGCGCCCGTAGTGATACGCTTTAAAGTAGCGTCGTCGAGTAAACCTAGTTCGGCAACTACCTGAATATTATGATTGGTACTGCCGTCATTGAGGGCAATAAACTGATTATTACGAAAACTGCGTACCCAACCCATGGCGGTTACGATTTGTCCAGTATGGCTGCCCGTTAAAAGGGCCTTTATTTTTGTTCTTTTGTTAAACATAGTAGCGGCAAAGATAAATTGTTTGTAGAACAAGCAAACATTCTATCCCAAAGTTTGTTAAATTGAATACACGTAATCATCACACTATGGAAAGAAAAGACTTTATCGAACAAGTGGGCATGAGTGGCGCAGCGCTACTTGTAATGGGCTGTTTTGGTTCTTGTTCTAAATCTAGTGATACTGGTGGTGGAAGCACACCCAATCCAAACCCCAGTAAGCCTGTCGATTTTACCATCAACATTTCTAATTCTCCATTTAATGTCCTCCAAAATAATGGCGGCTTTTATGTAGATACTGCCAATAACGTGATTATTGCTAAAACCACTTCGGGTATGCATATTGCGGTGAGCTCTTTGTGTACACACCAGTCGGTTACTTTAGAATTCCAGGGTAACAACAACCGTTTTTATTGCCCAGGTCATGGCTCAAACTTTAGCACCGCAGGAACGGTTTTAAACGGACCAGCATCGGCGCCACTTAAGGCCTTCAAAACAGCTTTATCGGGTTCATTATTAAGAATTTACGAATAATTCAGTACTGCTTAAAAGTGATTTTTACGTCAATTATTTATTGGTGTTTGTGATTTTTGTACTAACATTGCAATGGAAACAAAGCCAGATGAGCCTTCAGTTGCTCTAGTTCAGGTTATCTTCTTTCCA
>JBEITL010000129.1:0-4839 GCA_040374915.1 Sediminibacterium sp.
AACTTATAAAAATACCTTACAAAGAGGCACACAAGCCTACTCACTACTTGTTAGTGGTGTTGGCGGAACAGCCTATTGTGCTTCTGCTCCATCTTCTAATGCAGGTAGCAAAATTGATAGCGTAAGTTTTAAAACCATTCGTTATTCAAATCCTACTGGCGGAACTACCTACACAGACAATACAAAATTGGTTGCACAAGTTGAGCCATTACAATCCGTTCCATTTTATGTTCGTGCAGCTAGTTCTGACGCAACCAACGTAAATAAAATTGGAAAAATATTTATCGATTATAACAATAACGGATCCTTTAGCGACGACAATGAACTTGTTGCAACAAGTGGTAACTTATCCAACGCAGGTACATTTACAGGTAGTATTGCAATTCCTAACACCGTAACCATTGGCAACTATTTAAGAATGCGTATTGTGTTACAGGAAACTTCAAATGCAGCAGATGTGAATGCTTGTGGCACGTATGGTAAAGGTGAAACGCAAGATTACCGTTTATTAGTGATCAATCCTTCTAACGATGTATCAATTACAAATATCTCAAGCCCAAGCTCATTAGAGTGCGAAGACAGTACCCAATATTTAACCGTACAACTTCGTAACAATGGTTCATCACCTGCCGATAATGTAAGTATTACGGCTACTATTAAAGAAGGTAATACGGTAATTAGTACCATCAACGCACCCTATCCTGGAACCATTCCGGGTCAAACAAATGCGAGCTTAACCTTACAAAAACCATTTTTAACCAAAGCAAATACATCGTATAAAGTAGCGGTTACTGTTAATTTTACCGGCGATCAAAATCCTTCCAATAATGCACTAAGTAATGATATTTCAATTAGCAGCAAATCAGGAACACCGGATGCGGTTGCTAGTATTTGCGGTACCAATGCTATTTTAAAAGTAAATAACCCAGAAGCTGGTGCTAATTATTTCTGGTATAGTAGTGCCACTAGCAACACACCCCTTGCTGCCGGTCCAACATTTAATACCAACACCATTCCTGCTAATAAAACCTATTATGTTGGAAGAGAAATGAAAACAACGGTGGGCCTTCCTAACAAAATGGTACACCCCGACGGTGGTTATAATAGTTTTAGCGGAAACTTTGTTCGCATCAATAACTCAGTTCCTGTAATCATTGAAAGCGTAAGATTATATATTGGTAATCCTGGAACCGTACAAGTAATGCTTGCCGATTTAGGAACCTTAAATGCCAATGGAAGCTACACCTACTATCCATTAAGTAGCGTTACAATTAATGTAACGGCTACACACCCAACACCAACAGGCGGAGCTGTAACTGGTAACCCAGCAGGTGATACCGGTGCTATTTACCAATTAAACCTTCCAGTAAACACACCTGGTGATCACGTATTAATGGTAACCTGTTCTAATGGTGCTACTATTTTTAGAAACAACAACATCCTTGGCGCCACCTATCCTATGGCTGTTCCTGGTGTGTTTAGTATTACAGGCAACAGTGTTAACTGGGGTTCTACCAACGATCCTAATCCGTTCTACTATTTCTTTTATAACATGAAAATTAGAACGCAGGCTGGCTGCGTAAGTGATAAGGCAACCATTGTAGCTACAAACGTTGCAGCACCAACCATAACAAAAGTGGCAGATTCACTTGCTAGTAGTGCATTAACTGGTAACCAGTGGTATTTTAACGATGCCTCTATTCCAGGTGAAACAGGACAAAAAACCAAGTTAAGACAATCGGGTGCCTATAAGGTTGTGGTTACAGATGCCACTGGATGTTCTCAAACATCTAATATTATCAACCACGTTGTAACTGCATTGCCTCCAGAAGTAGTAGCCAAAGAAATTAATTTATCCGTATCACCAAACCCTAACAATGGTAAATTCCAACTTCGTTTTGAAGTTAAAAATAGGGCGCCGTTAAATATTGACATTTTAACAGCCAGTGGCCAAAAAGTATTTACCGAATCGACCCCTAATTTTAACGGTACGTACAATAAAGAAATCAATATTGGAAAACCTAGCTCGGCATATTACCTATTAAAAGTTGAGCACAATAAAAAAACATACACCCAAAAAATAATTATCCTAGACTAGTTGATGCGTGTTGTACCTTTAAGGTATGAAAAAGTTTTACCTAGTTATATTTGTAATAGCTGCTTGCTTAACAACAAGCAGCTATTCTTTTGCACAAAAGAGCGATAAAAAAATTGGGTTTTTAAAAGATAGTACTACGCAAATGCCCATTGTGCTTGCGAGTGTTACCAATTTAACTACCCGCGAAACAGTAATGACAAGTAGTGCTGGTAAATTTTTTATTGCTGTAAAACCAAAAGACATTTTATCCTTTGCTGCCGTTGGTTATTATTTTGATACCCTTACGGTTACGCAAGAAAATAGTGTGGGTGCCATTGATGCCTATTTAAAACCACTCGGCGCTTATTTAGGGAATGTAACGGTTAGTAGTAGAGGGCTTAATAGATATCAACTAGATAGTATGGAAAGGCGCAAAGAGTTTTTACAGGGCATTGCGGGCTATATGATACCAGCCGTTGCTAAAGCAAATTCGGGTGCAGGTATTGCACTTAACATTGACCGTTTTTCTAAAAATGAAAAAAAGAAAAGAAGGGCTTACGCATTTTATGAAGACAATGAAAATGAAGCTTATATCAATTACCGCTTTACACCAGAACTAGTAGCTTCTCTTACCGGATTTAAAGATGATGCACTACAAGCTTTCATGCAAACGTATAGACCTTCTGCGGCTTGGTTACGATCCAATCTAACCAAAGAAGATTTAGTGTACTATATCAATGCGCAGTTAAAAAATTACAAGCCTACTCGTAACGAAGTGCGTTAATTGGATTGAGTTTAGCAGCTTTCATGGCAGGATAAATTCCGGCACCAAGGCCAACTACGGTACATATAACAATACCTGTAATAACCCATCCCCATGGAATAATAAATCCAGTATTTAAGTAAATAGCAAAAATATTTCCTACGCCAACGCCTAATAAAATTCCAAAAAAGGCACCTAGTAAACTAATAATAACACTCTCAAATAAAAACTGCTGACGCACATTTTTACTTTTACCCCCAATAGCTTTAATAAGCCCCACTTCTTTGGTTCTTTCGTTAACCGCTACCAGCATAATATTCATAAGGCCAATAGCTGCACCTATCAGTGTAATTAGCCCAATAGCACCCGCAGAGCCCGTAATACTTCCTAAAAAGCCAATAAACAGTTCGGCAAACTTGTCACTTTTTTCAATCACAAAATTATCTGTTTCGGTAGGCATTAATTTTCTGATAGATCTAAAATAAGCCGTAGCCTGACCCGCCGCTGGATCAATTTCTTTTACATTGGCCACCATAACACCCATCAAATAAGAGTTACTGGCATTCCCGTACTTTCTAATATTATTATAGGTTGTAACAATCACATCATCTTGACGCATCATGGCACTAGAGCCCTTTGCTTTTAAAAGTCCAACCACACGGTAAGGCGCACCACTCACCCGCACAACTTTATCGATACATTTTTCGGGCTTATCTCCAAATAAAGTAACAGCCACCGCATTTCCTAAAATACAAACGTTACGTCCACTTTGTAAATCCTGCTCATTTAAATTTCGGCCCTGAATTAATGTGTATCCACTCACCGCTAAATAATTTTCATCACCACCCATTAACACAATTTGCGGATTGGTTTTTTTATCTTGGTAATGAATTTCTTGACCGCCCGGACCCCTTCTATAAATACTTACAAATGCATTTGGGAAGCTGTAGGTTTTTTTAAAAAACTCGGCGTCCTCTTTACGAATGGGCTTATCTAAATTTGATTTCTTTTCTTTTTGACCCCTTACCGATTTTGCAACATCGGAATTATTTCCGCCCATTCTTACCCGCGAATTTTTGTACCTAATATTAAAGGCATTGGTACCCATCGAAGAAAAGCTTTCTTTTAAACTCTGGTTCATGGCTTCAATTGCTGTAATAATTCCTATAAGTGCCATGATACCAAATGCTATAATGGCTACGGTAATACTTGTACGCAATTTATTGGCGCGAACCGTACGCCAAGCAAGTGATAAAGAATCTAAAGAAGTCATTCCTGCCATAATAGTAGCATTATAGCTGTAAAGATAGCACAGATTGAGCAGCCCCTAACAGAGGGCCTCAAAAAAATGAGGAGCGGTAAGTAGGCCAATAAGTATGGTAAAATACTAAAAGTAAAGCCAGCTCAAAAGCGCAGAAGGCCAGATACCCAGTATCACAATGAATGCAGCCACAGCTATTAATGCGGCTTTAAAACCACCTGAAATAGGCAGGGTTTGCGGATCGCCTTCTTTAAAGTACATGGCCTGAATGACTCTAAAGTAATAGTAAACGCTTACGGCTGCTAAAATTACGGCAACAATAATGAGCCAAAGGGCGCCACCTGCTTGCATAGCACCTGCTAGTACATAGTACTTTGCAAAAAATCCAGCCGTTAAAGGAATACCAGATAACGATAATAAAGAAACAGTTGCTGCAAAAGCAAGTACCGGTTCTTTTTTAGCAAGGCCATTAAATCCATCTAATGTATAATCCTGTAATTTAATAAGCACAGCAAAAATGCTAATCGTGGCTAAGCTATATGCTGCTGCATACAATAACATTCCTTCTTTAGCAATTTCTGTATTGTTGGCATAGAGTGCAAATAGCATAAATCCTGCCTGCGCAATACTCGAATACGCAAGCATACGTTTAACACTCTGCTGAAACACAGCTGTAATATTGCCTATTAATAAAGTGGTAACAATAGCAAAGTCAACAATGATATGCCAAGTAGGTCC
>JBEITL010000185.1:0-3405 GCA_040374915.1 Sediminibacterium sp.
GTAAGTGGCGACGGCGACTGGGGTATTGTAAACAACAAACCAAATCCTTTTTCTTGGTTGCCCGACGGACTATGGTCATCGGTGTATGCGCACAATGTCATTGGTGAAGGTGTACCTATTAAAGATTGTGTTGGACAGTATTGTAATCAGCTCCCCATGCCGGTGTATCCAACCGCCTTATATGAAGTGATCGCATGCCTACTTTTATTTGGTGTTTTATGGTTTTTGAGAACGAGGATAAAAATCGCGGGCAGGTTAGCAGCTGTGTATCTTATGTTTAATGGGATCGAGCGTTTTTCTATCGAACAAATTAGAGTAAATACAAAATATGTAGACCTTCCATTTCAACCTACACAAGCAGAAATTATTGCCCTTGTACTATTTTTAGGTGGCGTATTTTTGTGGTGGAAAGCAGGTAAGTGGAACCTCAATAAACAATCAAAATAATCAATTATGCCATCATTTGACGTAGCGAGTAAGGTTGACTTACAAACCTTAGATAATGCCATTAATACGGTAAAAAAAGAAATTGCAGGACGCTTTGATTTCAGAGATACCCCGGTTTCTATAGAACTCAACAAAAAGGACTATGTGGTTTCTTTAGAAGTAGATTCTGACATGAAAATGAAGCAATTAATCGACGTTTTAATTAGCCGTGCCATCAAGCAAGGGATCGACGGGAATGCTTTTGACTTTTCAAAAGACGCCTACCCAAGTGGTAAAGTGGTTAAAAAGGAAGTTCCAGTAACCAATGGCCTTAAGCAGGAAGACGCAAAAAAGATGGTAAAAGCCATCAAAGACAGCGGTTTAAAGGTACAAGCAGCCATTATGGACGATATTATTAGGGTTACAGCTAAAAAAATCGATGATTTACAGGAAGTTATAGCGCTTTTAAATGGCGGTAACTTTGGTATCCCTTTACAGTATACCAACATGAAAAGCTAATAAAATTTGGCATTTTAGCTATTCTAGCCTAATTTTGCATCTCTTTAAAAAATAAGTGTACGGCCAAATCCGTACCACCTAAAACCCATAATTATGAAACAAGGTATCCATCCAGAAAATTATCGTTTCGTTGTTTTCAAAGACATGTCTAACGGTACAACCTTTTTAAGCAAGTCTACAGCTGCTTCTAAAGAAACAATCACATTTGATGATGGTAACGAATATCCAGTTATCAAATTGGAGATTTCTAACACATCTCACCCTTTCTACACTGGTAAAAACATGCTTGTTGATACCGCTGGTAGAATTGACAAATTCAAAAAGCGTTACGAAAAGAAGAAGTAATTCTTCTCTACATAAGTTTTTAAAAGCTGCTAGTTTATCTAGCGGCTTTTCTTTTTTACAACCCTTACCTTTGCCTTAATTCTAATCCTATGAAACTAGATATTTTAGCTTTTGGCGTTCATCCCGATGATGTTGAACTAGGCTGTGCCGGCACTATTATGGCCGCCATCGACCAAGGTAAAAAAGTGGGCATCGTAGATTTGACAAGAGGAGAGTTAGGCACTAGAGGAACACCAACCACCAGAACACAGGAAGCGGCCGCTGCGGCCAAAATTATGGGTGTGGATATTAGAGAAAACCTTGACATGGCAGATGGCTTTTTTGCAAACGATGAAGCGCATCAACGAAAAATTATTGCACTTATCAGAAAATACCAGCCAGACATTATTTTAGCCAATGCACCTGAAGATCGTCATCCAGATCATGGCCGAAGTGCTAAGCTTGTTTCGGATGCTGCTTTTTTAAGTGGCCTTCGAAAAATAGAAACCATCCATGATGGTGTAGCACAAAATGCGTGGAGACCTGCGTATACTTTTCATTATATCCAAGACCGTTTTATTCAACCATCTTTTGTTATTGATATTACGCCGTATATGGAAAGAAAAATAGAAGCTGTACTTGCCTATGGCACACAATTTAATAGCGCAGACACTTCCGAACCACAAACCTATATTTCATCTCCGCAGTTTTTAGAAACCGTAAAAGCAAGAGCACTCATGCTAGGTAAAAGAATTGGGGTAGGATACGCGGAAGGTTATATCACCGAAAAAATTATTGGCTTCTCTAATTTTGATGCCATCATAAAACATACTACTTAATAAGCGATCAAATTTTTATTATGTCAAAAGTAAAAGTGGGTTTGGTACAAATGTCTTGCAGTGGAAGCAAAGAAGAAAACTTGCAAAAAGCAATTGCGGGTATTAAAGATGCTGCAGCTAAGGGCGCTCAAATAGTTTGCCTTCAAGAATTATTTACATCACTTTATTTTTGTGATGTTGAAGACTACGAAAATTTTAAGTTAGCCGAAAAAATTCCGGGTGCTACCACCGAAACTTTAGGACAAGTAGCTGCCTCACTAAATGTAGTAGTGATTGCTTCTTTGTTTGAAAAAAGAACACAAGGTATATACCATAACACAACAGCAGTGATTGATGCAGATGGAAAATATTTAGGCATGTACCGTAAAATGCATATTCCTGACGATCCGGCTTACTACGAAAAATTTTATTTCACCCCTGGTGATTTAGGATATAAAACATTTGATACCAAATTTGCAAAAATTGGTGTGCTCATTTGTTGGGATCAGTGGTATCCAGAAGCTGCCAGACTTACTGCACTTCAAGGTGCCGAAATATTATTTTACCCTACAGCAATTGGTTGGGCTACTTCGCAAGATGAAGCAACCAATATAGAGCAGTACAATGCTTGGCAAACCATTCAGCGCAGTCATGCGGTTGCCAATGGTGTGCACGTGGTAAGTGTAAACAGGGTAGGACTCGAACAAAATGGTGCCATGAAATTTTGGGGTGGTTCATTTGTAAGCAATCCATTTGGCACTTTATTATACAAAGGATCGCACGATAACGAAGAAACAGAAGTGGTTGAAATTGATACAGACGCCACAGACCGTTACCGCACACACTGGCCTTTTATGAGAGATAGACGTATTGACTCTTATGAAAATATCACCAAACGTTTTATTGACTAGAAATTTATTGTTTTGAATACTCCCAAATCTTTAGGATATTACTTTCCAGCAGAGTTTGAAATGCATGAAGCCACTTGGTTAAGTTGGCCGCATAAAGAAGCTAGCTGGCCAGGAAAAATTGATGTGATATATCCAAACTATAGTTTGTTTGTCAAATACCTTGCCCAGTCAGAAAAAGTACGCATCAATGTTTTGGACGCAGCAATGCAATCTTCAGCAACAGCACATCTTGTAAAAGCGGGCGTAAACATGGATCAGGTATCTTTTTATTTACATCCTACCAATGACGCTTGGTGTCGTGATCATGGCCCCGCTTTTTTAATTAACCCGGCTGCCGAGCAAAAAAAAGTAATTGTAGATTGGAACTACAATGCATGGGGTAATAAATATCCGCCTTACGATTTAGA
>JBEITL010000059.1:0-7219 GCA_040374915.1 Sediminibacterium sp.
AGTGGAGAAATTGAACCCAACAAAGGAACCGTAGATATTACGCCAGGTGAGCGTATGAGCTTTTTAAAGCAAAACCAATTTGAATTTGATACCTGTACCGTGTTAAATACCGTGCTTATGGGCCACAAAAAAATGTGGGAAATAATGCACGAACGTGAAGCGATTTATGCCAAAGCAGATTTTTCTGAAGAAGATGGTTTACGTGCTGGAGAGTTAGAAGCCGAGTTTGGTGAAATGGGTGGTTACACTGCCGAAAGTGACGCCGCAACATTATTAAGTAGCCTTGGTATCAAAGATGATATGCACGCAAGTGCCATGCAAGACATTCCGTCAAATATGAAAGTGCGTGTGCTATTAGCGCAAGCATTATTTGGTAACCCCGATATATTATTACTGGATGAACCTACCAACGGTTTGGACATTGAAACGATTGGTTGGTTAGAAAACTTTTTAGCAGAATACGAAAACATTGTACTCGTTGTAAGTCACGACAGACACTTCTTAGACACTGTGTGTACGCACGTTGCAGACGTTGACCGTGCAAAAATTAAAACATTTACAGGTAACTATACTTTCTGGTATGAGTCTTCTCAATTAATGAGTAGACAAGTAAACGATAAAAATAAAAAAGTAGAAGAGAAGCGTCAAGCGCTTATCGATTTCATTGCCCGATTCTCTGCCAATGCTTCTAAAAGTAAGCAAGCAACTTCTAGAAAAAAGGCGTTGGAAAAATTAACCATCGAAGAAATTGAACCTTCAAACCGTAAATATCCAGGTATCATTTTTCAACCACTGCGTGAGGTTGGTAACCAGATTTTGAACGTGGAGAATTTGAAAAAAACGGTGGATGGCAGAACCCTATTTGATAAAGTAACTTTTAGCGTTAATAAAAACGAAAAAATTGCTTTTATAAGTAAGGATCCATCTGCGGTTACGCATTTCTTTGATGCCATCAATGAAATTACAGTTCCGGATGCAGGTAAGTTTGTGTGGGGTACCACCATCACTAAAGCATATTTACCGGTAGAAAATGGGGAATTTTTTACGGAAGGTTTAACCCTTATGGACTGGTTAAGACAATATGTTCCTGCACACGTAACAGATGCCGACGAACCTTTTATCAGAGGCTTTTTAGGGAAGATGTTGTTTAGTGGGGACGATATCATGAAAAAAACCAATGTATTAAGTGGAGGAGAAAAAGTACGTTGTATGGTAAGCCGTATGATGCTGCAAAATCCAAATCTTATTGTACTCGATCAGCCTACCAATCACCTCGACTTAGAAAGTATCCAAAGTTTTAACGAAGGATGTATCAGTTTCCCAGGTGTTGTGCTTTTAACATCTCACGATCATACGTTTATGCAAACTGTGGCAACGCGGATTATTGAGTTAACGCCAAAAGGTATTATTGATCGATTAATGACTTTTGATGAATACATGGAAGACAAACGCGTGCAAGAATTGAGGACAGAGATGTATAGCTAAGTAGCTGAAAATGAATAAAATAGGGTGTAAATAACCCGCAACAGATAAATTAATTAAAAAAAGGGATTTTAGTATTGGTAATTTGAAGCATTTCCTTACCTTTGCCGTCCCGAAAAAAATAGAGTCATGGCAAGAGTATGTCAAGTTACAGGTAAAAAGCCGATTGTTGGAAATAGTGTTTCACACTCTAACATCAAAACAAAGCGTCGTTTCTTACCTAATTTACAGAAAAAGCGTTTCTTTTTCGCTGAAGAAGACCGTTGGGTTTACCTAAAGGTGTCAACTGATGCATTAAGAACGATTAACAAAAATGGTTTAGCTTCCGTAATCAAAGAATTGAGATTAAAGGGAACAAAAATCTAATTTACAATAACAAAGTAAACGACCAATACAATGGCAAGAAAAGGCAATAGAGTACAGGTTATTTTGGAGTGTACAGAGCACAAGGCTACAGGTCTTGCTGGTACAAGCCGTTATATCACTGTAAAAAACAAGAAGAATACGCCTGAGCGTATGGAGTTAAAGAAATTTAACCCAATCATGAAAAAAGTAACTGTTCATAAAGAAATTAAATAGTCATGGCAAAAGCTGCATCGAAAAACGCGAAAGTAAAAGATCTAAAGGCTTCTGCAGAAGCTAAAAACTGGACTAAAGTAATTAAGGCTGTAAGAAGCCCTAAAACTGGTGCCTATACTTTTAAAGAAAACATTGTTCACAAAGACAAAGTGAACGATTTCTTAAAAGAGAAATAGTTTCAATACTTAAACTCATTCATAAAGCTTTCTCCTCATCGGGAAGGCTTTTTGTATTTTTACACGTCAAATTAGTACTATGGGATTTTTAGGAAAGCTTTTTGGTATCAAAGAGAAGGAGAGTTTAGACCAGGGTTTGCAACAAACCAAGGAAGGCTTCTTTGCTAAAATCACAAAAGCCATTGCGGGCAAGAGTACCGTTGATGACGAAGTATTAGATAACCTCGAAGAAGCGCTCATAGGCGCCGACGTGGGAATGGAAACGACCATTCAAATTATTGAAAGAATAGAAAAAAGAGTTAAGCAGGACAAATACCTGAATACAAGTGAGTTAAACGCTCTACTTCAACAAGAAATTGAAGCAATACTTGTAGATGCACCGGAACCAGAATACAAAGATTTTACCATTCCCGCTGGTAAAAAGCCCTATGTGATTTTAGTGGTTGGTGTTAATGGGGTAGGTAAAACCACTACCATTGGTAAACTAGCCAACAATTATAAAAAGGCAGGCAACCAGGTTGTTCTGGGAGCCGCTGATACCTTTAGAGCAGCAGCCACCGAGCAGCTAACTATTTGGAGTGAGCGCGTGGGTGTCCCCATTGTTAAGCAAACCATGGGTGCTGATCCTAGCGCCGTGGCTTTTGATACGGTAACAAGCGCCGTTTCTAAAAATGCAGATGTCGTAATTATTGATACCGCTGGTCGTTTACACAACAAGCTCCACCTCATGGACGAGCTCGGTAAAATTAAGCGTGTCATTCAAAAAGTGATACCTGGTGCTCCACATGAAGTAATGCTCGTTTTAGATGGTTCTACAGGTCAAAATGCCTTAGAACAAGCCAAGCAGTTTACGGCTACCACCGAGGTAACCGCGCTATCTATTACCAAACTTGATGGTACCGCAAAAGGTGGCGTAGTACTGGCCATCGCCAATCAGTTTAAAATTCCGGTAAAATACATAGGGGTAGGCGAAAAAATAGATGACCTTATCATTTTTGATAAGCACGAATTTGTAGACAGCCTATTTAAAGGTGTAACGAACAGCTAATCCACCCCAACCGCCTTCAAAATGCGTATGGCCCACCAAATTAAACGAAGGCTGCCAGTCAAAACTAACGGCTAGGGGCGCGTTTGGTATCTTATAGTCTAGACCTAATACACCATCTACGCCAATGGCAAATACAGCCGTGCTAGGCGGGTTTCTGAGCCTCCAACTGTTATTCCAAAGGCCAAAGTGTCCACCGCCGCCCACATACCACTGTAGGCCCTCTGCATTAGCTATGGGCATATGCTTTTCATATAAACCCGTTAATCTAAAGCCGTCTTCGTTAAAATAAGCGAGTAATTCTTTGGCGATAGACTCATTTACATACTGCTTATAAGTAATGGCCCCGGGGTATACTTTAACGCCAATCGATTGAAGCATAGGTTTTGTAGATTGGGCGCCCGCGGCAAAAGCGGCTATTAAAAGGTATGCGGTAAAAAGTAGTTTTTTCATAAAGGGGGTTTGAAAATACCCTACAAAAATAATTATCAATTACTGAAAGAATAGTTAAGGTTGCTCTTTAATAATTATTTAGGTTTGTAGTATGCATGATTTTAAAGAATTGGTAGCTGAGTTTGGAACCCGTTTTGGGGTGGCACAATTTCCGGCGGCCCCTGCAAGCCTCTATCAACCTGGCGAATATTTTTTAAGTATTGGCGGTAAAAGAATTAGACCCATTTTATGTGTGCTAGGCAATGAGCTTTTTAGTGAAATCACCGAAGACGCTTGGTCCCTTGCCACAGCCATTGAGTTGTTTCACAATTTCACCCTTATTCATGACGATATGATGGATGCTGCTGCACTAAGGCGCGGCATGCAAACCGTGCATACAAAATATGGTGATAATACAGCACTTTTAACCGGCGACGTCATGCTCATTAGAGCCTACGAAAAATTGCAAAACATTAACCCGGCATATCTACCTAAAATATTATGCCTCTTTAATACCACGGCAAGAGAAGTATGCGAAGGTCAGCAGCTCGATATGGATTTTGAAAAAATGCCATCGGTTACACTAGACGCATATATTCAAATGATCACCTTAAAAACATCGGTGCTACTTGCAGCGAGTTTAGAAATGGGAGCCATTTTAGGTGGTGCTACACCAGGCAATTGCAAACACTTATATGAGTTTGGAAAAAACCTAGGTATTGCATTTCAGATACAAGACGATTATTTAGACGCTTTTGGAGATCCTGAAAAATTTGGAAAAGAAGTGGGTGGCGATATCAGACAGAATAAAAAAACCTTTTTACTACTGCATGCATTAGAAGTAGCAACACCTGATCAGCGCGCAAAGCTTGATACCTTACTTGCAAGTAATGGTCCGGATAAAGTGCCACAGGTGATGGACATATTTAAAGCTTGCAATGTAGACGCCTGGGCTATAGAGCTCAAAGAAAAATATTTACAAATGGCACTTGCTAATTTAGATGATATTGCTGTTACCAGTACTAGAAAGTCTGCACTTTTAGCACTAGCCAATTATTTAATGCAACGAGAAAATTAATTCTATATTTTATTACGCATACTAAACGCAATTAATAGCGCATGTCAAATTCTTTATTTAGAAAAAAGTCAATTTCAAAAATTAATGCCGATGCTATAGCAGCAGAAGGGCATGGCGCAGGACTTAAAAAAATATTAGGCGTTAGGGATTTAACTTTTATGGGTATTGCCGCCGTTATTGGAGCGGGTATATTTTCTACCATTGGTACGGCTGCTTTTAATGGGGGGCCGGGCATTTCACTTCTATTTGTGATTACAGCGATCACTTGCGGGTTTAGTGCACTTTGTTACGCCGAGTTTGCAAGTAGGGTGCCTATTGCTGGAAGTGCTTATACCTATGCCTATGTTTCATTTGGTGAAGTAGTTGCATGGATTATTGGTTGGGCGCTAATTCTCGAATATGCCATTGGAAATATTGTAGTCGCAATTAGTTGGAGTGGTTATTTTAATAATTTATTAGAAGGATTTAATATTCATTTACCAGGATGGCTTGCTACCAATACAACCAACGCTCAAAGTGGTTATGACGAAGCGGTAAAAGCCATGGCTGGAGGCGCAACACTTGAAAGCCTGGGTAGACATGCAAGAACCGGCTACGACGCTATTGTAAACGCACCAGTGATAGGCGGCATTAAACTGATTTTAAATATTCCTGCTTTTATAATTGTAATGCTTATTACAGCGCTTGCCTATGTAGGTATTCAGGAGAGTAAGAAAACCACCAACTATATGGTGATCTTTAAAATTGCCGTTATTGTTTTTGTCATTGTAATGGGCTTCTTTTATGTAGACACCAAAAACTGGGATCCATTTTTACCAAACGGGTTTACAGGTGTACTTGCGGGTGTGTCTGCTGTGTTTTATGCATACATTGGTTTTGATGCCATTTCAACCACTGCCGAAGAATGTAAAAATCCGCAACGTGATTTACCACGTGGAATGATTTACTCATTAATTATTTGTACGGTCCTGTATATTTTAATTGCACTTGTTTTAACCGGTATGGTTAATTATAGTGAGTTAAAAGTAGATGATCCTTTAGCTTATGTGTTTCAAAAATTGCACCTCAATAAAATTGGCTATTTAATTTCTGTGAGTGCCGTTGTTGCAACAACAAGTGTACTTCTTGTTTTTCAATTAGGACAACCTCGTATTTGGATGAGTATGAGTAGAGATGGACTCTTACCTAAAAAGTTTGCGCAAGTGCATCCTAAATTTGGAACGCCATCTTTTGCAACCATCGTTACTGGTTTATTAGTAGGTATTCCATCATTATTTGTGGCAAGTTCGACCATGACCGATCTAACCAGTATTGGAACACTCTTTGCATTTGTACTGGTTTGTTTTGGTGTGCTTGTACTCCCACGTATGGCAAAAGAAGCGGGTAGTTCTGCGTTTAGACTTCCGTATTTAAACGGACAGTTTATTATCCCTGCCATAGTTGCTATTTTTGTTTATTTTTCAATGAACCGAATAGCAGATGCGTTTAATAATTATGCTAGCGAAGGTTTTCAAGAAATTTTATTTTTAATCTTTATTTTTATTGCTATCGTTACCGGGGTATTGAGTTTTGTAAGAAAATATTCGGTGATACCAGTAGTAGGTGCGCTTTGCTGCCTCTATTTAATGATTGAAATACCTGCTATCAGCTGGATGTGGTTTTTTATATGGATGGGCATTGGTTTAACCATTTACTTCTTTTATAGTAGACGTAGAAGTAAACTCGCGCAGTAATGAAATATCAGATTGGTGACGAAATATTGGTGTTGCATAGCAACGAAGAAGGAAAAGTAGTTGATTTTATCAATGATAAAATGGTGATGATTGAAGTGCGCGGCGTAAAGTTTCCGGCGTACATGGATCAAATTGATTTTCCTTATTTCAAGCGCTTCACCCAAAAAAAAATTGTAGAGGATCAAAAGCCGCTTAAACAGTTTATTGATAATATCCCCACCGAAAAACCTAAGCCTACGGCTGTAAAAGAAGAAACAGGCGTTTGGTTAACCCTCATCCCAAAATTTGGACTCGACGATTTTAATGATGAAATTGTTGTTTCGTTTAAAGTACATTTAGTGAATAATATGGCCACTGCGTATGCTTTTCAGTACAAGCAGTTTTTATCTTCTAGTTTAAATTTTGAATTAGAATCTACCATTCAACCCTTTCATGATTTTTATTTGCATGACTTGGCGTTTGAAGCCATCAACGATACGCCTAATTTTAGTGTAGACTTTTCACTACTTCAAAAAGTAAAATATAAGGCAGCGCATTATGAAACCATGCTTAAATTAAAACCTAAGCAGGTATTTAATGCCATCGAAAAATTAAAAGAAAACAACGAGCCTACCTTAACGTATTTGTTGTTTGATACCTACCCAGACGAAGCAGTGGTAGAAACTTTTGATGTATCTAAATTGGCGGCGGCCGG
>JBEITL010000065.1:0-6903 GCA_040374915.1 Sediminibacterium sp.
CGAAGACGTGTATTGGGGTTCTGAGCGTGAGTGGTTAGGCGATAAGCGTTACAGTGGAGATAGAGATTTAGAAAATCCATTAGCGGCTGTTCAAATGGGATTGATTTATGTAAATCCAGAAGGTCCTAACGGTAATCCTGATCCAATTGCTTCTGCAAAAGATATTCGTGAAACTTTTGCACGTATGGCCATGAATGATGAAGAAACAGTTGCACTTATTGCGGGTGGTCACACATTTGGTAAAACACATGGTGCTGCAGATCCAGGTAAATATGTAGGTAAAGAGCCTGCTGGTGCAAGTATTGAAGAGCAAGCCACTGGTTGGAAAAATACATTTGGTACAGGTAGTGGAGTTCATACCATCACTTCTGGTTTAGAAGGTGCTTGGACAACAAAACCTACTAAGTGGAGCAATAACTACTTCGAAAACTTATTTAAGTTTGAGTGGGAGCTGGTAAAGAGTCCTGCTGGTGCACATCAGTGGAAGCCAAAAAATGGTGGAGGAGCAGGAACTGTGCCTGATGCACATGATCCTTCTTTATCGCATGCACCAACTATGTTAACCACAGATTTGGCGATGATTTTGGATCCTGCATATGCACCTATATCAAAAAGGTTTTATGAAAATCCAGATCAGTTTGCAGATGCGTTTGCAAGAGCTTGGTTTAAATTAACACACCGTGACATGGGCCCACGTTCTCGTTATTTTGGTCCAGAAGTTCCTGAAGAAGTTTTAATTTGGCAAGACCCTGTTCCAGCTGTTAACCATACACTAATTGATGCTGCCGATATTGCACAGTTAAAAGCTACGGTATTGGCTTCTGGCTTAACCGTTTCTGAATTAGTGTCTACTGCTTGGGCTTCTGCTTCAACTTTTAGAGGTACGGATAAAAGAGGTGGCGCTAATGGTGCAAGAATTCGTTTAGCACCTCAAAAATATTGGGCGGTAAACAACCCTGCACAATTATCAAAAGTGTTAGATAAGTTAGTAGCTATTCAACAAGCATTTAATGCTGCTGCAACAGGAGGCAAACAAGTTTCTTTAGCAGATTTAATTGTTCTTGCAGGTGCTGCTGGTGTAGAAAAAGCTGCAAAAGATGGTGGATGCAACGTTACTGTTCCATTTACACCTGGTAGAACCGATGCAACCGAAGAACAAACAGATGTTGCTTCTTTTGGTGTGTTAGAGCCTACTGCAGATGGTTTCCGTAACTACATTAAGCCAAAAACGCTTATTTCTTCTGAAGAAATGTTACTCGATAAATCACATTTACTAAACCTTACAGCTCCTGAAATGACAGTGCTTGTAGGTGGTATGCGTGTATTAAATACCAATTATGATGAATCTAAGCATGGGGTGTTTACAAATCGTCCAGGTGTATTAACCAACGATTTCTTTACCAACCTTATCGATTACAATACGACTTGGAAAGCAACAGGACAAAATTCTTTTGAAGGAACAGATAGGGCTACTGGCGCTGTTAAATTTACAGCAACAAGGGTAGACCTTGTATTTGGTTCTAATACAGAATTACGTGCACTTGCCGAAGTATACGCTTGTGATGATGCTAAAGAAAAATTTGTTCATGATTTTGTAGCCGCATGGAATAAAGTAATGAACCTAGACCGTTTTGAATTAGCTTAATAACTATATGAAATATAATTTTTTATTTGCAGTGGCCTTATTGTTTTCAATACAGGCCACTGCTCAATTAAACCTGTTTGGTGGTGCGGGTTTTGAGGTAAGTTATCCAAATACATTCAGGGCAGTTGGTTCTCAAAGATCGCCTGAAAAAAATGGGTATGAAAGTGTGTTTTTTACTTCACCAGATGGGGTAGTTGAATTTTATATTTTTTCTCCAATTAATAAAGGGGTACCCAACGATATTGATCTTAAAATCAATGAGAAAATATCTCCAATTCAATTAACCAGTGGTAAAACGGTTAGTGCTAGATTTTGGACAATTACTGCCAAGGATAATAGTTATACAAGGGCTTATCACGAATCAATTGATTCAAAAACTGGCAGTAATTGGATAGTTGGTATAAAGTATAAAAGCCAAGCTGCGTATAATAAATACAAGAATGACTATTTAGCATTTAAAAAGTCCTTCAAAAAAACAAATTCAAATTCCAACACTCAAGTTAATCCCGTTGTTAAGAAAATTTCAGCTAGTTTTAGTTATAGTGTTGAGGATGATGAACAAACTGGTGGCTCAACTACCAATGTTTTTTTAAATTACAATGGCAAGAAGTTTTATGTGGGGAAAATTTATGGTACTGCTTTAAAAATAAATAGTGACGATTTCGAGAATAGAGACATACCTCCCGCAGCCATAACTGCCTGCATGGCTTTTTTTGGAGGGACAGGAACTTATTACTATCTCATTCAAAAAGGGGACAAGTTGGTATTGTATCGTGGTGCAAATAGTGAAGAGGATCCCCGTATTTTTTGGAGCAAAGTAAAAGAGTATTAACGCTTCACATTAACTGATAACATTTGAAATTCGTTAATAAAGAATTTTCTTTCTTCCTATTTCATCAAAAATGCCTATGGGTGCCAAAGGATGTCTAGAGCTAATTCCATAACTACATACATCGGTTGGAAAAATGCATGCATCTTCGATAAACCACTTTCCCCCTTTCTTTATAAATAAAACAGCAACATCGCAACAACCGCGCGCTTGATATTCAGGAAATGTAATTTCCTTTCCATCTTTTCGTTGTGCTTTACCAGTGAAATATGCATAATTTCCACTTGATTTAAAATGGTTTACTACATATATAAAGTGCTGTTTTTCGTCTTTATACATACTTGCCCTTAATACATCAAGCATTGCAGTTCTCTCTTTTGCGTTTGATGCATTTTTTACTTTATAATCATAAATTATTTGGGCTTCCAGTTTTTCAGAAAAAATGGAAAGTAAAGCAAATACGAGGCCAGTAAAAAGCGTCTTTTTCATAGGAACTGATTTAATTGTATATAAATATATGAAATTTATATATTATATTAGTATTCGATTTTAAGGATAATTTACTCTAAAATAACAATCTTAAATTAAATTCCATGTCAAAAATAGCTAAGTACATATTTTTATTATTAGTCATTAATACGTTTAATAGCTGTTCACTTTTACTACCTCGTAACATTATTTCTCCAAATAAAACGAATGAAAGCATCTCTTCTGATGACAAGAAATTGCAACAACTTAATTTCAAAACACGTCCACCCATTGAGCCATTTGATCCTGTTGATCATTTGCCTAACGGATATAGTAAGCTTTCATCTCCTAAAATTATAGCGAATACTGTTGCTTCTCTTAAAACTGAAACACAAAATCAAAATGTTTCTAAAAAAGAATATAACACTGCTCCACATTACATTGCAAAAAATAAAAAGGAAATTAGTATACGTTTATCTTATCCCACCGACTGGAAAGGTAATTATTATAAATTTCGAAAGGCTTTGCCATTAACTAAGATTGAAATGATTAACGATAAGGATACATGCTATATTGCAAAATATACCTTAAAGGAAATCGTTGACAAAAAGCCATATCATATTTCAATTGTGCTTGATCATAGCGGCTCAATGGGTCATGACAGGTGTTTGGAACTTCAAGATGCTGTTTCACTTGCAGTGAAGGAATCTGAAGTTAAAAATAAGATTAGCGTCATTAAATTTGATTCAGAAATTTCTTTCGAAGGCAAATCTTTTGACAGTGCTGAAATTCAAAAAGTGTTGTATAAAAAAATTGGAATGCAAGGCTTTGGTGGTTCTACCTCTATTTATGATGCATTAGACATGTCTTTGGATTCATTAAAAACGGATACAGCATTTAGGCCATTAGTCATTTTATTTTCAGATGGATATGAAAATTCATCTAGGTCTCAGGATATTAAGGGTATAGTGGCTAAAGCAAAAGCTTTGAACGTGCCAGTATTTACAATCGCATTTGGAGGAGGTGCTGATGAGGTATTACTCAGGGGAATAGCAAATGAAACCAATGGCTTATTTTTTTCAGTTTATGATCGATCTGAATTCAAGGATTTGCTTAATAATGAGCTTTTCTTATTAAATCATTACTATGAATTACGTTTATTGCCGTGTAGTTTTGATTATGATAAAATACGTTTTGAAGGGATTGCTGAAGATGGTATAAAAGTGACAGGTGAAAAATTAATGAAAGGATTGAAAGAGACTGTTGCATTGAATCTAAATTTTGACTTTGATAAATTTAATTTGGTTGCTAAAAATTTGGAAGAGGTTAAAAAAGTTGCTTCCTATTTAAAAAACAATCTAGACCAAAATATTATTATTACTGGGCATACTGATAATGCTGGAACAGTTGAATATAACATGGATTTATCCATTAAAAGAGCGGAATCTGTTAAGCGTGCACTAATCAATTTTGGAATAGATCAAAAACGAATTCAAGTTATTGGACGCGGTGAAACAGTTCCATATGTGCCAAATGATTCAGAAGAAAACAAGTTAAGAAATAGAAGAATTGAGATTGAATTAATCAAACGGTAGTCTACTAAATTATATTTAATAGACTACTTGCAATTAGTTGTAATAGCTGCAGCAGCATCTGGATATTTTTTTCCATTTGCAAGTTGTAAGGCGTTACAAGCTTCTATTTTTTTACCCGTAGACAAATAGCTCAAGCCTAAATAATATTCTGACTTTCCGGTGGTTGAAGTGCCTACTGCAATTGACTTTTTAAAGTAATCAATGGCATCTGTAAATTTTTGAGCAGTATACAAACAGATACCAACATTTTCTGCATGGGTATAATTAGTAGGATCTAATTTAAAAGCACTCATGTAAGCACTGGCTGCTTTTACATACTGTCCTTTTTGAAATGCTTGTAAACCTTCTGTGGTGTAGTCGTTTGCATTTTTATTGTTGGCGTCTTTTAAGTTTCTATTAAAGATTGCTTTGGTTTGGTTAAATGTTGCTATATCATTTGGGAACATTTTAATGGCGCTGTCTAACATGTTGTTGAGTGTAGCGTCTGCACTTCCTTTTACTTCATACATGCCCAATAAATAGTTGTTCCAGGTAAATGGCGTGTTAAAATGATCTACTATTAAATTAAATGCTTTTTTAATTTCGGTGCTGTCTTTCTTTTTTGATGCTGCAAAAATTAAATTCTTATAATAACTGGTTGCATTTGGCCAATTATAAAATGCTTTTTTGCTACTAATTAATGCACTATCAAAATTATTTTTTGCGGCGTAAATGGCCGTTCTTAAAAAGTCGTTGTAATAGAGGTGCGGATTTACCTTGTCGCTTTCTTTTAATAGGGCAAGGGCTTCATCGTATTTTTTATCTCTAATATAATAGCGTGCTATCATGGCTTTTAAAGGAAGGGTAGAAGAAGACATATCTGGAATAGACGGTAGTTTTTCTACGTCTTCTGTTTTCATGACAGGATCCGCGTTTACTTCGCCCATTACAAACTTTTGAATCTTTAATGAGTCATACGTGAGTTTGTGTACATAAATAGAAGGCATAATTCCAATTAGCATTACACTAAAAAATACCCCCATGAGTGATGTACGAACGTTCTCGTTTTCTTGTTGGTAGCTAATGGGTATACAAATTAAAGCTGCTGCAATGGCAAGTATCGATTGCATAGCGGTACGCTCGGCAGGGAAATTTAAAAAGGCATCCACAGCATAACAGGTAACGGCCATAAACAGTATGGTAGCAGCTAAGTGTAAATCATTAAATGATTTGTTTTTCCAAATACTAAATGTAATTATGGGTATTAGTAAAAATAAAAGGGCAAAGCTAATGCCACCAAGTACACCAAGGTCTGCAAACATCTCAAAAAAGTCATTGTGTGCATGGTAGGGTACAAAAAGTTCGGTGGTATGGAAAATTTCGTAAGGAATAGACGCTAGTTTCCAGTTGCCATAACCACAACCTATGAGCGGATGTTTAATAGAGTAGTCGATGGCGTTTTTCCATAACCTTAAACGGCTATTTTCTTCACTAGCAACTGTAATATCTCCAATTCTTTTAGTAACGGTACCGTAGCCGCCTTGTGTATCTTGCATTTGAATGGCGGTATCTAAAAATACATTGGCAATAAAGTAGCCAATAACAACGGGTATAATTAAATACGCAATTTGTGAAAGAATTACTTTTTTATTTTCTTTGCTCTTAAAGTAAAGGGTAGTAGCTATAAAAATGATAGCTATAATTAGAAGTCCTACATAAGTAGATCTGGTGTTTAAAATAAGTAAGCCTGTTACACCCATTACAAGTACAAAAGCGGCGAGTAGTTTACCAAGTAATTTATTGTTGATGATGAGCCAAAGTACAAATGGAAATTTGATGAGTAGGGCTGCTGCCATTACGTTTTTATTACCGTGGTTGCCTCTTAAATTAATAATGTTTTCATCGAGGCTCATGGTGGTGAGATTGCTAGAAAAGGTTTTTAATAACACGAGCGAATCGTATAGCAGTACAAACGCCATGATCACCGAAATACCCGATAATAAAGCGGGTAGTGGTTGTTTGTAAAATAAAATGGAGAGTACAATAAAAACGAGGTAAGTGGTTAAAAGTCTAGCCCCTGTAACGAGTGTTTCGGTGGGGTTAATGGCATAAAAATAGGAGAGTGTAGCCCAGGCCACTAAAAAAGTAAATATGATGGTAAATTTATATTTAAAAATACCCTGAATGGCAGGCGCACAATGTTGGCGGTGCATACCTATAAAAGCAATGCCTAATAAGTCTATACAGCTTGTGTATAGCCACTGCGGTCCCATTACGTCCGACGCGCCTAAATCAGGTATAAAATGAACGAGTAAATAGAGGCCCGCAAAAATGGTGGGCATAATGGGCGTTTGTGCTTTGGTATTCATATAGCAAATATCTTAATA
>JBEITL010000232.1:0-2316 GCA_040374915.1 Sediminibacterium sp.
GATGAAATTTGCCCGGATGAAGACAAATCTTATTGGGACGAGATTACAAAAAATGGAATGGACCTAGGCGATATTATAGGATCAACGGGTTATGTATTTATTACAAAAACGGGAGAGACATCGGTACATTCTAGCACTGTTACTTTATTGGCAAAATCTTTAAAGCCACTGCCGGTGGTGAAAAGAGATGAAGAAGGAAATGTTTTTGATGCAGTGACCGATCCTGAATTTAGGTATCGTCAACGCTATGCGGATTTAATTATTAATCCTTCTGTAAAAGAAACTTTTGCAAAGCGTACTTTACTAATGACCACTATTCGTGAATTTTTAAATACAAGAGGTGCCTTAGAAGTAGATACGCCTGTACTACAAGCTATCCCAGGAGGGGCTGCAGCAAGGCCTTTCGCGACACACCACAATGCATTAGATGTTCCATTTTATTTACGTATTGCCAATGAATTGTATTTAAAAAGATTAATTGTGGGCGGCTTTGAATGGGTATATGAGTTTAGTAGAAACTTTAGAAATGAAGGCATGGACCGTACGCATAATCCAGAGTTTACTGTTTTAGAATGGTACACGGCTTACAAAGATTATTTATGGATGATGGAACTCACAGAACAATTATTTGAAAAAATTGCGATGACCCTTCATGGCAAAACCGAATTAACAGTGGGCGATAAAACCATAAATTTTAAAGCACCTTATAGACGCATTAGTATTATTGAAGCCATTCAAGAAAATACAGGTATTGATATTACAGGTATGGACGAAGCTGCCTTAAGAGAAGTTTGTAAAAAATTACATATTGATGTAGCACCCACTATTGGTAAGGGTAAATTAATTGATGAAATTTTTGGATCGACTAGTGAGCCTAAATATATACAACCTACTTTTATTATTGACTATCCTATTGAAATGAGCCCGCTTACCAAAAAGCATCGCAGTAAGGAAGGCCTCGTAGAGCGTTTTGAATTAATGGTGAATGGAAAAGAACTAGCCAACGCGTATACAGAGTTAAACGATCCTATTGATCAAAGAAAGCGTTTTGAAGAGCAATTAGGCTTAATGGAGCGTGGCGATGATGAGGCAATGTTTATTGACCACGATTTTTTAAGAGCATTAGAATATGGAATGCCACCTACTTCTGGTATTGGCATTGGCATTGATAGATTATGCATGATGATGTTGAACCAACCTTCTATTCAAGATGTGTTGTTCTTCCCTCAAATGAAGCCAGAATCCAACATTGATTAATCTCTGTAGTTAAGTGCTGGTTTAATATCTCCTAACAGTGCCTTGTATTTATAATCTCCTTTAGATTTAATAAACTCTTCCATTGCTTTTGCAAGTAATACAGGATTACTCATTAAATCAATGGCGGTCAGTGCCATTGTCTTACTAGCCACTAACATTCCCTTTGTACCAATTTCAGTTCCACCAGCAGCCACCGCTTGCCAGCTATGTGCAGCAGTACCTGGAACCCAAGTGGCTGCGCGTAAACCCACAGTAGGTAAGGCATAACTTACATCACCCACATCTGTTGAACCACTATTGCCTTCACTAATATAAGAGATTGGTCTTACAGTGCCTGCAGTGGCTAGATCTACTTTTGCTCCAACAAAGCTAGCCTCCAATTTTTTGGCGAAGTTTAATTCAGCTTCAGTGTAACTAACACCACCTACTTTTTCTAAATTAATTTGCATGGCTTCTGCAAGGGTCTTATTAATTAGTAAGTCGTGCGTACCACCGATGATATCATATTTCATTGTCGTGCCTGTTCCTAAAGCAGCACCTTCTGCAGCTTTCACCACTCTATCAAAAATTTCTACGACGTCTTTACGTTTTGGATGACGCACATAATAATATACTTCAGCAAAATCTGGAATCACATTAGGTGCTTTACCACCACTAGTGATCACATAATGAATTCTAGTTTCTTGTGGTACATGTTCACGCATCATATTTACCATATTATCCATCGCTTCTACCGCATCTAAAGAAGATCTGCCTTGGTCCGGTGCAGCCGCAGCATGCGCTGAGATTCCATAAAATTTAAATTTAGCAGACTTGTTCGCTAAGGCACTAGTAGTTGTTATAGCATTCACATCATCAGGATGCCAATGAATCACCGCATCTAAATTATTGAATAACCCCGCTCTTACTAAAAACACTTTACCACTTCCGCCTTCTTCAGCAGGTGTTCCAAAAACTTTGATGGTACCTTTTAATTTACCAGCAGCTATTAATTCTTTAATGGCAATACCAGCAGATACGCTTGCAGTTCCAAATAAATGGTGTCCACAAGCATGTCCA
>JBEITL010000022.1:0-10025 GCA_040374915.1 Sediminibacterium sp.
AACGAAGACGGTGAACTCGGCGATAAAACACTAGGTAGTTACCTTCAACAAATTACCTTACTCACAGACGCCGATGATGACAAAGAAAATAGCGATGTTGTAAAACTCATGACCATACACGCTTCTAAAGGATTAGAGTTTGAATGCGTATTTGTAGGCGGTGTAGAAGAAACTCTATTTCCAAGTAGCATGTCTATGAATACCAGAGAAGAATTAGAGGAGGAACGCAGGTTATTTTACGTGGCTGTTACAAGAGCAAAACAAAGACTTTGGCTTACGCACGCCAACGCACGTTACCGTTTCGGGCAACTCGTACAAAATGAGCCGAGCCGCTTTATTGCAGAAATGCCGGAGCAATACGTAGATAAAAGTTACGCAGGTGGTGGAGCCAGAAATAATGCCGGTGCTGATTATGGATCTGGATTTGACCGAATGCAAAATAGTTTTGGAACGGCTCCCAAAAGAAAACCTTCTGACAAGCCTGCGTACATGCCACCGCCGCCGCCGCCAAAAATTACCACACATGTACCTAGCGCAAACTTTGTTCCAAGTGATACGAGCAATTTACAAGTTGGCGCTAAAGTAGAGCATCAAAAATTTGGATTTGGTACAGTTGGCGCTATGGAAGGATCGGCACATAACCCCATTGCCACAATCAATTTTGAAAAAAATGGCGAGAAAAAAATTATGCTTAATTATGCCAAACTGCGCATTGTAGAATAAATGTTTTTAACTTACAAGAACATGAATAGCAACAAATACTTAAAATATTTAAACCCGCTTAGTGTTTTTGACACCAAACGCACCCGTACTATCTTTCATGTAAATCCAACAGTTATACCAGAAAGAGTAGAAGCTACAGAAAGTAAGATTACCATTTTTGATTATTCACCTTCATCATTCCAAGAAGTTCAACTAAATCAAGTTACTGATACATTCCCTTTTAAAGAAAATAATAATGTTTCTTGGATCAATGTAGATGGCATCCGAAAAGCAGACGTAGAAGCTGTTGCAGCTCATTTTGGTATTCACTACCTCATTGTAGAAGATATCATGAGTGTGAGCCAACGTCCTAAAATGGATGAAATTGAAAACGTATTATTTTGCCTGTTAAACATGCTTTATTTTAATGAGCAAACAGGTGCTGTTGAAACGGAACAAATAAGTATAATACTTGGCGCCAACTTTATTGTTTCTTTTCAAGAAGATGCCAATAGAGATGTGTTTAATAGCATTCGTGAAAAACTAAGAATCAATCATACTAAATTACGACTTAGTGGCGCAGATTATCTTTGCTATGCCCTTCTAGACATGATTGTAGACCATTACTATACTGTCATGGAAAAGCTAGGTGACCGCATAGAAATGCTAGAAGAAAAAATCATTAGAAATAGCAATACCAGGTCTTTAGCAGAAATAAATAGTTTACGCAAAGAACTGATTGTGTTAAAAAGAAACGTTAGTCCGGTTCGTGATTTAATCAATGGTTTTATAAGAAGTGATAGTGATTTACTAGAAGAAAGAACCACAAAATATTTTAAAGATATTCTAGACCACATCACACAGGCCAATGAACTTGCAGAGAGTTACCGAGATATGATGATGAACTTACAGGACCTTTATTTAAGTCATGTAAATTTAAAATCCAATGAAGTCATGAAAGTAATGGCAGTAGTGACTTGCTTACTAGCACCTGCTACAGTGATTGGCGGAATGTTTGGAATGAATTTTGACAATATTCCTTACCTACATCATCAATACGGATTTTTTATTGCCGTAGGACTCATGCTATTTGTACCCATTTGGATGGTGGTAGTCTTTAAAAGAAGAGGCTGGTTTTAATTACATATTTTCGACTAGTAACCCCAAGATTTTAATACCGCTAAGTCTTGCTTAACAGCTGCTAAGGGTGTTTGACCCTGATAAGATTCCTGCTCCACAATAAAATGCTTGGTACCACCTACACTTGCACAAACCGCAGTAATCGCTTTAGTTCCAGCAAATCCTTTACCAAGTACACAACTTTCATATAAAGACTCGCCTGGTTCAGTGGCTTTAATTTCATCTTTTACATGCACTGATAAAAACCTGCCCGGATTGTTTTTTACAATCGCTATTGGATCGGCTCCGGTTCCATAAATATTACCCATATCTAGTTGTAAGAATACTTTACTAGGATCGGTGTGTTCTAATATTATTTCATAAACAGAATATCCATTTAATTTTTTAGAAAACTCAAAATTATGGTTGTGGTAACCAAATTTCATGCCGTATTTGTTACAAAGTTCACCACTCTTATTAAACACATCTGCAAAAGAACGCATCGCGTCATAATTCACACGTAATTCATCATCTAACCAAGCGCTAATAACATATTGCATCCCAGCGGTAGCTGCATCCTCCACCGTATATTTCCATTCGTCGGTAAAATCTTTTTTGGCAACATCCCAATGCTTGATTTCAAGCGTAGAATGTCCGCTCGGCATTTGTAAGCCAAAGCCATCCAATATTTTTTTAAACTCGGTAGGTGAATAACCGTAAAATTTTCGGTTGGCATAAAATGCGTGTTCTACATGCTTGTATCCTATTTTGGCCAGCTGCTCTAAAGTAGCAATCGGATTTGCTTTCATGTCTGCACGTACAGAGTATAACTGAACGCCAATAAGGGTATTCGCCTTTTCACTAGCAAATATATTAGATGGAGCAACCATTACACCAGCTGCTGCCAGTGACGAATTTTTAATAAAATTTCTACGGCTATTTGTCATAACGAACCATTTATGTGTTGCTTAAAGTTACAATTTATTAAGATTCTTCGTCAAAATAAAGCTTATAAAATTGTTTGCCAGATTTTTCATCATAGCCTTTTTCTACTAAATCTTTTCGACCATGAATATAAATATGAAAGTTCTTATCAAGTTTCACCACCGCTTTAAAAAAGCGTTGTTGCTTTTTTACGGCAGCCACATGAATAGAAAATTCATCTTCAATAACCACTTGTTTAGCCACTTCATACTGGCTTTTATATTGCGTAAAACTTTCTATGAGCTCGGGGTGATGTAGTACTTCTTTACCAAAATCTTGCATATTAAAAGATTCGTGGCTGGTAAAGTATTCCATACTTCGGTGTAAGAGATCTACCTGATCCGTTTTTGTTACTTCAAATTTATCTTGGTATTCGTTGCTAATAAATAGTTTACACATACCAAGCGCTGCGTCTGTATAATGATAACTGTTGGCACGGCGGGATATTTGTAAAAAGTCGTTCACCCAGTACTGTGTATCTTGTTGCTTATTGGTATTGTCTACCATGCAAACCACATAGCCGTCTGCACAATCTTTATTGTAAATCAAACAACCTTTATCCAACTTATTGATTGCAATCCCGTCTTCTGCACTGATGCCCCAGCCTTCCTGTTTTGTTTTTAATTGCAAAAAAGTTTCTTTGGTTTCACTTTTAAAAAGTCCAATACCAGAAATAAATTCGGTACCAAAAGGAAGATTGGTAAATTTTGCAACATAGAGTTCGCCATCTTTCACTTTTACATGCGTAGACTTTGCGTGTAAAAAGTTAGCCAACAACTTACTTTGTTCTACAAATGTATCTGGCTCGTTAAAAATGGTTTGTACATAAGTATACACTTCATTTAACGACAAATCACTCAGGTGTGAAAATTGATATTGTTCGGCCTCATTAAATGGTGTTAAAAAGTACTTCGTTAATAAACCCGTAACTAAATGATCTTCGATGATCAATGCTTCGTTAGACAATACCAACTGCTCCGAACGTGTTGGATTACCAACCTTATGTACAATTACAGATTCTAATACAACACTATCAATCCCAGTCATAATGTATGATTTACAGTTTCTAGCGCTAAACTACTAAATCATATAAATTATAAGGGATTAATTATAACGGAGTTTCTAAAACTATAATTTGGAGATGATTTGAACAAGTTGGGCTGCTGGCTTTACACCTGGCTCGCGCCACAATAATTTACCGCCTTTAAAAACAGCCAAAGTTGGAACACTATTTACAGAAAAATGTGCCGCAATATTTTGATGTACGTCTACGTCTACTTTATAAATAGAAACAGATTCACCCATTTTATCTTTTACCTCTTTTAAAATGGGTGGCATCATTTTGCATGGACCACACCAAGTAGCGTAAAAGTCAATAAGGACAGGCTTTTCAAAAGCAATTATTTTTTCAAAAGATTCACTTAACATGGGAGGTAGTTTTTTTAAACATACTAAATACAAGACCACCAAGTATTCCAAAATAAATGATACTATTAAATGGTTTTGAAGTAATCATACAGGTGCCAGAGGCACAACCTATATTTTTCCAATACAAGTAGCCACCCAGTGCTCCTACTAATACGCCAATAATTACAAGATATTGAGATTGTATAAACGCTTTCATACTAATTTATTTTTTGCATTAAACTATTCCAAGCTCCCCCGTTATATACTTCAATACCGCCAGATGCTAGTATACCTTTAGCCATGCCACTTCTAGCGCCACTTCTACAAACGGTAATTACAGGCTTACCCACTTTTTTCAATTCAGCTATACGCCCATTGATCCCATCAAGTGGAATGTTTTTAGATCCCTTAATATGTCCATTCGCATATTCACCCGCAGTTCGTACGTCAATAATTACAGCACCTTTTTCTAACAAAGCATTGTAATCAGTTGCAGGACCAAATAATTTTTTAATAAAAGAAAACATAGCTACTTGATTTAGTTGTGATTTGATACCCCAAAAGTCAACACTTTACGTGGCATCAAACGTGACGGATGTCACACAGCTCTATTTTTTAATTAAAATCTTTACAAATTTAGTTAGATCGGCCTGTTCTTGAGGTGTTAATGATTGATGGCTCAAAAGCTTAGACCTTAACAATAATACCTGCTTATGGGATGGGTAAACTGCTAATATTTGATCGGTTTGAGCCAGTGAGGCGGCAATTTGAGCCTGGGCTTCGTTTATGGCTGGGGTTGATTTTTGAACAGGCGTTTTGTCCCTGGTTGGCATTTTTAACACAATCGCTTCAACGGCTGCAATTTGATGGGGCGGTATTTCCTTTATTTTATGTGCTTTTAGCAGTAAGCCTTGCAGTTGCTTTTTACTCAAACTCCCGCGCTCCTCATATTGGTGCATCAAACTCATAATAAATAGCGCGTCTTTATTGTGCTCGTAACAAAGCGCAAGCAACTTTTCTATAACGTCTATTTTTTTATTCTTTGAAAGCATGGTATGTAAAACAGCAAGATAATTAAGATTTGATGAAAATTAATTTTATCTAAGGGCGTATATTAGCATTCTGAATTGATTTACTATGAAAAATATCACCGCATTTGTCGTATTTATTATTTCCCTTAACGTTGTAACTGCACAAGAAAGTAGAACTAGTTATCCATTTTATAGCGGTAAAGATTTAGGATTAACCTATTCGCCAAAAGCTGCAACATTTAAAATATGGGCGCCAACAGCTACTGCTGCTAAACTAAATTTATACAAATCAGATTTGGGTGGAACTGCTATTCGTTCTATCAATATGAATAAAGGAGAAAATGGTATTTGGCAAATTACCGTAGCTGAAAATCTTAAAAATAGTTATTACACTTTTCAGGTAAATATTGGAAACACATGGAGTGAAGAAGTGGTAGACCCATACGCTAAAGCCTGTGGTACCAATGGTTTAAGAGCACAAGTCATAGATTTAAAAGAAACCAATCCAGTAGGATGGGCCCAGGATAAGTCTCCAAATTTTTCTGTGTCCAATAAACAAACCGATGCTGTTATTTATGAATTACATGTAAGAGACGCCAGTATTCATGCAAGCAGTGGTATAAAAAATAAGGGTAAGTTTTTAGGTTTGGCAGAAGTTGGAACAAAAAACAGTGCTGGTCAATCTACGGGACTTTCTCATATCAAAGAATTAGGCGTAACGCATGTTCATCTTTTACCGTTTTACGATTACAACTCTGTTGATGAAACAAAAGCTGCCGTGCAATACAACTGGGGATACGATCCTGTCAATTATAATATTCCAGAGGGGTCTTATAGTACTAACCCCGCTGATGGTAAAGTGCGAATCAAAGAATTAAAGGAACTTATAAAAACCATGCATAGTAATGGACTGCGCATTATTATGGATGTGGTGTACAACCATACCGCACTCACTAAAAACGCTAATTTTAACATTCTAGTTCCCGATTATTATTACCGAAAAAGAGCCGATGGAAGTTTTTCAGATGCAAGCAGCTGTGGCAATGAAACAGCGAGCGACAATGCTATGTTCCAGAAATTTATGATCGAAAGTGTTGTGTATTGGGTAAATGAATACCATATAGACGGGTTTCGTTTTGATTTAATGGGTATCCATGATATAGAAACCATGAATTTGATTTCTGATACACTACATAAAATAAAACCGTCCATTGTTTTATATGGTGAAGGCTGGACCTCTAGTAGTTCACCTCTTCCGGAAGAAAAAAGGGCACTCAAAAAAAATGCGGCACAATTAAATGGCATTGCGGTTTTTAGTGATGATATGCGTGATGGGATTAAAGGCAGCGTTTTTAATATTGATGATAGAGGTTTTGCAACTGGAAATATTGGAAATAGTGAGTCGGTAAAATTTGGCATTGTAGCCGCAGGTAAGCATCCACAAATCAATTATAGCAAAGTCAATTACTCTAAAGAGCCATATACAGCGGGCCCTGCAGGGCTTATCAATTACGCAGATTGTCACGACAATAATATTTTATGGGATAAAATAGCACTCTCTTTTAAAGAGGCCTCTGTGGCCGAACGTACAAAAATGCACGAACTTGCTTATGCGATTGTCTTAACCGCGCAAGGTGCCAGCTTCTTACATGCAGGTACCGAATTTTTAAGAACAAAAAATGGAGTAGAAAACTCTTTCGATAAAGGCGACATCGTAAATGGTATTGATTGGGATTTAAAAACTAAAAACAATACAAGCTATCAATTCATTAAAAACTTGGTGCAAATTAGACGTGCACACCCTGCATTTAGACTGCAAACTGCAGCGCAAATTGCTACGCATATAAATTTTGAAAACAGCCAACCAGCTGGTATCATCGCATACACCATAAACGGGGCAGCAGTTGGGGATACTTGGAAAAAAATATGGGTGGCTTATAACGGTTCACTAAGTCCGCAAACCCTTACACTACCTCGTGGAACATGGAAAGTAGGGCTTAGTAGCAATGGATCTTCTAAACTGGATGATAGTTTTACGCTTGCAGGAAGTTCGGCAGTAATACTATATGGCCAATAAGAGGGAGTATTATATATTTGCACAAAATCAATCTAGATGATGACGATCGAAAGCTTTAAAGAATTAGCACACGAAGAAAAGTTAAATCAATTAAGACACAATGGTGAATTACTAGGTACCTACGAGCGCAGAAGTGCTGATGGTGATAGCAAAACCAGTGGCGATATTTTTGAATTAAATGACTTCTGGGTATTCTTAAGTGATGACGAACAAATGGTAATCCCATCTCGCAGAAATCCACTTCACAAAGAAGAAGAGGAAGAAGCAGAAGGTTAATTCCTTTATCCTAATACCTTTATACGTAAGAGATACCTATTTAATTTTATTTAGGTAGCGCTCATTAAGCTTGTATTGGTATACTCTTTTATCTAAAGCCGTTTTTTCACGTTCTACGAGTGTATCATTTGTAGACGCAAATACCATAAATTTTTTATTGATCATTTGAAGCGTGTCTGATCTTAATTTATTTTGGATCGTTACTTCTTTGTTTTTAACACCGAGTGCTCTATTGATTTGATCTATAGAAGTAGGTGCTCCTTGTTTAGAATATTCGACCAAAATATCAAGTACCGATTTTTCTATTTCTGTTAAATTATCTGAAAATTCTACTTGCTTATTTACTTCAATCGATTTCTTATGTAACCCGCCTGCAGTAATAGTTTGCTGGATTTTTTGTAAGTGTTTATTTTTAAAAAACAAGACTACAATAATTACAAATAACAATGCGATAGCGCCACTAAATAACAGTTTAGTAAGATCTAATTTTTCACTAAAGTTGGGTGTAATATTTTTATATAGCGGTTTTGCAACTTCAGAAAATTTTGTCATTGAAAGGGGAAGGCTCACAATCGAATCTAGCTGTGGATTGTAAATATGTAGTTTGTCATCTTTATAAAAGTATAATCCATTTTTACTAGCAACATAGTTCATAATGGTACCACCAATTTCATTTTCTATTTCATATAATTTTTGGTTTGCTGGATTGATGAGATACATGTGATTGTATGATTCTGTTAATATACCAAGACCAGGTAACACCAATGAGTTAGTATTTAATATAGTTTCTAAAAATATTTTATCACTTAAAATCTTAGGCGTATTCCACCAATTATTTGTTTTTAAATCCAAGCACTGCATGTAAATAGTATCATTTTTTACATCACTTGGATTTTTTATATAGGAATTAGGGTATACATGATACGCTACATAAATGACATCGTTTACTTTATCTGGGTAAACGAGTGCATTCATATGCTTAGCAAGTTGTACTTCTTTATTTATCGGTTCTCTAAACCATTCTTTGGATGTGGTATCAAAATACCTTAGTCCACTATTAAATTGCCAAAATCCCCACCCCCCTAAATTGTAAATTTTATTGTTTCGGATGTAGGTATAAGATCCGTAATTATAGCCTTCATAACAGGTATTATCTAACCTGGTTAAAGCAAGCGAACTATCTATTGTAAATAATTTACCCGTTCCATTGATTTGCAAATATAATTTGCCATCATTTACAAAATAATCGTGCCTAGAGTCGGAACAGGTAAGACCAACAGGCGTGGGTACCAATTTGGTTTCTTTATTGAGTAATTGCAACTCAAACGACCCTTTTTGTTTGGCTAAAAATTGAAGTAGATTTTTTTGTGCAGTAACCCTACTTGCAACAAGCAAGATTAGGATTAGGAATAATTGTCTCAAACGCATCTAACAAAGCTAATCAATAGATTTAGATTAATAAAAATAAGATATGTTTTTGTTATATTAAATATATATTATAATTGTTAGCTATTATTTATCAATTATATATAAATATTAGCCGTTACTTAATAATTGATTATTGAAATTGACACAAACACTTGCTAAATTGATATAATAGTGACGTTTATTTGATTGAGTTTTAAACTCGGGGGGTATGGGGGCTTTGGGTAACCGGGCCCTCATTTTTTATAAAAATCCTGCCTACTATACTCATTTATCTTTTGTGTAGGGTTCATCATATACGAAAGCCAGCTATCGTTATCTAGCACCTCTACCACCCTAAATCCTTTATATGGGGTACCCCAATTTCCACCCATATGGGCATCAAAAAAGCAAGGTGTTTGCCTTTCTCCAAGCATTTTAACGCCATCTTGGTCATGCTCGTGACCATGAAAAATAGCTGTCACATTGGGGTATTTGTCTATTAGGGTTTCAAAATCAGGGGTATTGATCCCATTTGCAGTCCATGCTTTTTGAGGAATATGCAAAAACAGAAATACGTTATTCTTCTTTTTATTTGCTTCTAACTGTTTGGCAAGCCAATTTAAATCTGGTGAAAGGTATTTACCTGTTTCATTTGAAGTATCGGCTAAAATAATAGCTTGGTCTTTTACAATTACAGTATGGTTGAGTGGCATGCCCCAAACCTCATTCCAATAATCGGCAGTTACCATATCATGATTTCCTCTTGTAACATAATATTTAGGTGTAAGCGCATCAATTTTTTGTTTGGCCAGCGGTAACAAATGCTTTTTATCATGAATAATATCGCCATTGATCACACAAAAATCAAGCGGTGTTGCTTTATTAAAATCATTGATTTGGTTGATCACTAATTCCATCATGGCATCATAAGGCGTATTAGGTTGGCCATAGTGCGCATCAGATGCTACCACAAAACGAAGTGCCACCTTACTCCTATTTTCAAAAACAGTATTCGCGCTAAT
>JBEITL010000012.1:0-12071 GCA_040374915.1 Sediminibacterium sp.
ACAGGAATGGGTCTTTCCATTGTAACGGAAAGACTTTCATTATTTAATCAGGAAAATAAATCCAATATAAAGTTTTATACCAATCAACCCGGCATACACTTTACAAGAGGATACCGCGTGGTTATTGAAATTAATTTATAAACGCATCCATTGCAACAGTTGGTTTTCCTGTATCATCAAACGCACCAAGCTTATACCCTTTCCAGCTATTATAACTTTGGGGCTCCCAGTAAAATACACCCAATCCTTTTTTCTGATTTACCGATTTTGTTTTTGCAATTAAATCTTGAATAAAAGATTTACATGCAGTAGCTGCTGCCATTTCCATACCAACTTCGCTAATCATAATTTCTTTATTATACCGAGCCACCATATCATTCATGTTATTTAAGCATTGCATATTTAAACTAGACCAATTGGAAACACTTGGATACAAAGACATTGCAATAATGTCATAATCCACTTTATTTGCTGTTAGCCCATCAAAAATCCATCTAAACAAAGCATTATCGTACCCATTAGAAATATGAACAATTACTTTAGAACTAGCACTTGTTTCCCGCACTGCCTTTGCACCAGCTGCTACCATGGCCGCAAACTGACCCATATTTTTAGAAGCCCTACCTTCTTCCCATAACATGCCATCATTGGTTTCATTACCTATTTGTACCCATGCTGGAACAACACCCGCATTTAAAAGCGCCGTTAAAACTGTTTTGGTATGTGTGTAAACTGCCTGGTTTAATCCAGCCGCATTTAAACTCAGCCATGCCTTAGGTTTATTTTGCTTTCCTGGATCGGCCCAAAAATCACTGTAATGAAAATCTATCATAACGCGCATACCCGCATTTTTAGCCCGAACAGCCATTTTAACTACGTCTGCCTGACCACACCAACCATTTTCAGGATCCACCCACACCCTAAACCTCAAAGAATTAATTCCTTTACTTTTTAAAACAGAAATACAATCGGCCTGGGTTCCATTGGACATATAAAATTTGATGCCTGCCGCTTCCATCTCTGATAACCAACCAATATCAGCCCCTCTAGCAAAAAAGCTGGTATCAACGGTAACGGGCGGTTCTATAATTTTAAATGGCTTTTTACAAGCAGCTATTTGAACACTAATGATTAAAAATAAAAAAGGAACAATTTTTTTCATAACGCACTTTTAACAGAAATAAAATTAAGTGTTTTTAAATTGTAAATAACATTCTTTAATTTTACAAGATGAGGGATATCTACAACCAAACAAAGCCATGGGAATCCGAAGAAACGGACATACTCACAGCAACAGCTACCCCCTTTCAGCTCATTGTTTGGAATGACGAAGTCAATACTTTTGAATGGGTCATTGAAACCCTAATGGACATCTGCAAACACACACAGGAGCAGGCCGAGCAGTCTGCCATGATCATCCACCACAACGGCAAATACGCGGTAAAAAATGGAGATTATGATACGTTAAAACCCATGTGTGACGCCATCACCGAAAGAGGAATTAGTGCCACTATCGAATCCACAAAAAACTAATGTCGCTAACAATACTTGATGAACATATTTGGTTCCCACCGCTCGAAGATGCACTCGAAGACGGGCTACTTGCCATGGGTGGCGACCTAAGTACTGAAAGACTTATTAAAGCTTACCAAGAAGGCATATTCCCGTGGTATGAAGGAGAAACGCCACTCTGGTGGAGCCCCCACCCAAGGTTTGTGTTGTATCCTGCCAATTTAAAAGTTAGTGCCACGATGAAGCAGGTCATTAAAAGACAAGTATTTGAATTTAAAACCAACACTGCTTTTGATCAGGTAATTGCCAATTGTAAAAAAATAAAACGCTGTGGGCAATACGGCACTTGGATTACACCTGCCGTAGAAAAGGCCTATAACATTTTGCACCAACTAGGTATTGCTCATAGCGCCGAAGCCTGGAAAGGTGGCACACTTGTGGGTGGCCTCTATGGCATAAAAATGGGTAAACTATTTTTTGGAGAGAGTATGTTTAGCAAAGAAAGCAATGCCAGTAAATTTGCATTTATTAGCTATGTAAAACAATTAGAAGCGGAAGGCATTGTGCTCATTGATTGCCAAGTGAACACCGATCATTTAGAAAGTTTAGGTGCCGAAATGATAGACAGGGATTTATTTAAACAACTCCTCTACAAATACCGCTAACTCTTGTAGCCATACATTTTTTCGACATCCAATACAATTTTTTCCATGTCGGCATCATCTCCTTTTGGATTGTAAGGTTGTTTTAAATTACTTCCAAAGACAAAAGCAATGGTTTGCCAAAAAGCGGCATTAAAAAAACCTTTATATTCTGAAATGATTTCGTAACAGTTATTTCCTGTTTGCCTGTTAATTAGTTTCATCAGTACCTTACCCTGATACACCGATAATTTCACCAGCTGATCTGCAAATTCTTTTTTGAGTTCTTTTTCACGAGATTTAATAATAGCCTTCCTTTTTTTCTTATCAGTTACGCCATTTAATTTGGCATTCACTTCATTCATGATTCGGCTTGCAGCAATGGCATATGGGTATGTTACATACACTGCATTTCGGAGCCTAGTCCAATCGGCCCAATAATTTTTCCAATGACCTGTAAGCTTGGCGTATACTTCTACGGGTGGCAAAATAGATTCTGGAATGGTATCACCTTCTGGGGTAATATAGGCATGAACCCGCATGGTGTCGAGAGACCCACGCTGTTGTGCAGTTATAGTAATAGATGCAGCAAGTATAAAAAGCACCAAACAAATAATATGTTTTCGTGTTGGCTGCATGTATACAATTATGAAATAGTTAGTTTGTTTTTAAGTGTTTTGTAGCGCTGAATAATGGACATCACAAAACCTACTACCATTACAATTACCCCCAACCATAAAATATTTATCATTGGAAACTCGTACACTTTTAACGTAATTAAATCGGTGATCGCACCAGATTCTTTAACGCCAATTTGTAGCACTCCTTTTTCTTGATCAATTACTTTATTAAACTGTAGTACTAAAGATTGTGCCACTACCGTATCCGAAATTTGGCGAATATTTGAATTGTCAATCGCAATACCTGGCATTGCAGTATATTTTCGACCATCCCTAGCTGTAACGTCAACATCTAAAAACAAAGCAGTTTCACCAGGCAGTAAAAGGTCTTTTTTAGACGCTGGATTTACAGAGACACTTTTTAAAACCATAAGGCCATTGCTGTAAAAAATAGTGTCCCCTACTTTGATGTCTTTATCAACAAAACGAGTGGTGTCTGAAGCGTCATTTTGCTGGAAAGAAGTGATGTATACAAAAATATCTTTGTACCAATAATGCTTGCTTGCAGGATTGGCAGCAAAGCCTTCCATCCCTTTGTTGTTTTTAATAACATCCGGATATAAATTAAACGTTTCGGAACCGTCTTTCGCTTTAAA
Organism: Sediminibacterium sp.; assembly: GCA_040374915.1. Lineage (GTDB taxonomy): Bacteria > Bacteroidota > Bacteroidia > Chitinophagales > Chitinophagaceae > Sediminibacterium. The sequence continues at coordinate 3,430 of JBEITL010000012.1, forward strand.
GCTAATTTCGTAATATTTTTTTCTATCTTCCACATTTAAGGTATCGCGTTTATAGTTCACCATAAACTTACCCATATCCGTTTCAACCCCTTTAAAGAGTGTTAAGTTTTCGGCGGGGTTACCTGCTGGATTTTTTTCACCAGGGGCCGCTTGCGCAAGTGGTGTAATACCTGTTGTATTCCAACTTAATACAGTCTTTTTTGCAGATGAAATCAAAATACCTACGAGAATCATTCCAAAACCAACGTGTGCAACAGAAGCGCCTGCGGCTTTTAATTTACCTCTTAAAACAAGCCAGATATAAGATAAATTTCCAGTAACCGCATAAACGGCTGTAAAAATAGCTAAGTGTATAGCAAATAAAAATACAGGGCCTTTTTTGGTATAATTAACGTCTCCAAAAAATGCAATGAGTAAACTAATTAAAGCAGCCGCTAACACGGGCCATGCAATATTTTTTACAAACTGCTTGGTATCAGTGTATTTGTATTTTAAAAATTGAGTACCCGCTGTTAATAGCCCTAAAACAATGGCAACAAAAATTTGAATTTGATTGTGTGCGAATTCGGGGTCTTCGGGAGGCGCAATATTGGTACCAAATAATTTATTAGCTACCGGCGTAGACGTTTTAGCAATAATAACCATGCCTGCTAAAAAGAGAACCAACGATCCAATAAACATCCAAAATTCTCTGCTACTGGTTGCTTCTTCTTTTGCAATGGATGGAATGGACTTGTAGCGAATGGCAAAAATGGTAAATGCTGGAATTACAAAAATGAGTAAAAAAACAAGTAACTGGGTATTCATACCAAGGTCTGTAAATGCATGCACCGACGTATCGCCTAAAATCCCGCTTCTTGTTAAAAAAGTAGAATATAAAATCAATAAAAAAGAAACGATGTAAAAGAAATAAGTTGGACGCAGAGAATAGCCCGTGCTTTTGGCAATCATGTTGGTATGAAGTCCTGCAACAAGTGTTAACCAAGGCACCAACGATGCATTTTCTACAGGATCCCAAGCCCAATAGCCACCAAAAGACAAACTCTCATAAGCCCAGGCAGCACCCATCATAATGCCAAGCCCTAAAATGGCCGCCGAAAAAGAAGCCCATGGAATCGCAGACTTAAGCCAATCATGAGACTTACGCATAAAGCCAGCCATTGCATATCCAAACGGAATGATCGTACTAGCAAATCCTAAAAACAAAATAGGCGGATGAATAACCATCCAATAATTTTGCAAGAGCGTATTTAATCCTGTACCATCTTTAATAAGTGTCAAATAATCCGTTCTACTTAAAATAGGCCAATCCATTTCATTTCTTAAAAGAGAGAAAGGACTAGATCCAATTTTATGACCAAATAAATAAACGCCTAGCACCATCGAAGCTAAAAGTACTTGTGCAAAGGAGATCACAGACATAACACCCGCCTCCCATTTTTTTGCAGTGAGCATAATCACAATTCCTAACACACAATGCCAAAAACTCCACAGCATAAAACTACCTTCTTGACCTTCCCAAAAACAACTGAGTAAATATTCAGGCTGTAACGACTTGTCACTATGCATGTAAGCATACTTGTATTCGAAATAGTGATTCGAAATTATGACATAGAGTAATGAAAAAGTCGCAAATACGCAGATGGCTTCTACCAAAAAGAAAATACGACCAATTTTAATCCAGCTTTTTGCATTAGGATCATTTGGGTCTGCTACTCCACCAAAAAAAAAGGCAATGGTTGCAACAACAGAAGCAACAAAAGAAACCAAATTAAAAATATGCCCTGCTTGTCCAAGCCACAAATGTTCGCCGATATAATTCATTTGAATTAAAATTAAATGATGCAGTTAGTTAGAATACGTTGTTTGACTTTTGTCGATTGAATTGGGATTGTCTTTGTACTTTGATGGACATTTTAATAAAATGTCTTTACACTCAAACTGACCATTTTGCACTTTACCTTTTAGTACCAAACGCTCACTTTTTTCCATATCGGTTGGCTTATTGTTGTGGTAAATTACCTTGATTGAATTACCAAGGGTGTCTACGGCAGTGAATGTCAAATAATTGGGATCTTTAACCGCATCGTATACAAGCGGCTGCGTTTTGTCAATTTTAGCAATCAAATTCACAAATTTACCCTCCTTTTCACGCGCAGAGGCAATTGTCTCATAGGTGGTTAAATCACCGGTGTAACTAATAAGTACCACAATAGATGCAGCAATTAAAAGAAGGAGGATAATATGGGTCTTTTTCATAAAAACACTGATTTCGAGTACAAAAGTAGCCTAAAATGGATAATCTTGGTAGTCTTGTTTAAGCATTCAAGAATCTTTAACGTATTTCGAAAAATAGCTGCTAACTTGCGCCCTGTTTGCAATACAACCTAGTATGAGCCAATTATCCAACTTTGACCCTAATGAGGTCGGAAACCCTAATAACAACATTTTTGGACTCCCTTTTTCTGAAGCGGAATCTGCCCTCGTTTTACTCCCCGTTCCTTGGGAAGTAACGGTGAGTTATGGAGCTGGAACTTCAAGAGCTGCTGAGCATATTTGGAAAGCAAGTATTCAAGTGGATTTATTGGATACCGATGTGCCTGATGGCTGGAAAAAAGGATTCTATTTAAGAGAAACGAATAAAAAAATCCTTTTAAAAAGTGATTACTTACGCAAAGAGGCCGAACTCTTTATAGACTATATTTCCAAAGGTGAAATTGTTGGCAACAACAAATTCATGTGCAAGAGCCTCAAAGAAATAAACGAGGGTGGTATTATGCTCAACAACTGGGTGTTCGAACAAACCAACGAACTCCTTGAACAAGGTAAACTGGTAGGCCTTATTGGTGGCGATCATAGCACACCGCTGGGTTATATTAAGGCGTTAGCAAAAAAACATGGCAGCTTTGGCATTTTACAAATTGACGCCCATTGTGATTTAAGAAAAAGCTATGAGCATTTTACCTATTCTCATGCCTCTGTTATGTACAATGTACTGAGCGAAATTGAGGGCGTTGAAAAATTAGTGCAGGTTGGGATCAGGGATTTTTGTAGTGAAGAGTGGGATTACATCAATAATAGCAACGGCAGAGTTGTTACTTATTTTGATAAAGACATTAAAACCAGACAATACGAAGGTGAAACCTGGAAGTTAATTACGGATGAAATTGTGAATCAACTTCCACAACTGGTCTATATTAGTTTTGATATTGATGGACTTGATCCAAAACTTTGCCCAAACACCGGAACCCCTGTTCAGGGCGGTTTTGAAAGCGAAGAGATACTCTACCTATTCAAAAAAATAGTAGACAGTGGCAAACAATTAATTGGATTTGACTTTGTAGAAGTGGGTGTGGGCGAAACAGATTGGGATAGCAATGTAGGCGCTCACCTACTATGGCGCATGTGTAATTTGATGGTAAAAAACACCCCTTCAAATAGCTAAAATGGCAGGAAAAGTTTACGACTTTATTATTGTATTAAAGAAACGCTCTTTTGTATTTATTAATTGGGTAAGTATACTAATGATTGCGCTTGCAGCACTCCTATTATCGGTGCAGGTTGTTTTACATGGGTATGAGCATACATTCATTTACATCACCATTATTCTTTCCATGATTGCATGGACTGCGTTTACGATCATAAAAGAAAAAAAAGGAAGACCAGCACTCTACAGAATTGCACTACTATTAGGTGCTTGGGGCATTTTTATTCAACCTTATTTATCATGGCTCGCATTTATATATGTGGCTGCTGCTGTGATTGAAAAACAAGTTAAATTTCCAGAAGAAATTGCTTTTGACAACGACGAGGTTGTAATCAATAGTTTTCCAAAAAAGAGACACGGCTGGGACGCTTTTGAAAATATTGTTTTAAAGGACGGATTACTTACATTAGACTATAAAAATAATAACTTGTTTCAAAAACAAATAGAATCTGCTGTATCAAAAGAAGATGAAGCAGCTTTTAATGTATTTTGTCAAGAACGCTTAAATAAATAACATGGCCAGTCCACTTCAAGAGTCACCCTACATCTTATATTCAGACGGTGAAGGAAATATATACGAAGACACAAGTTTGTATGTGGTTGGGCGCGCTGGTTGGGACGCCATGCCCATAGATCCTGCCGATTGGATAGAACTGCCTGAAGGGGGCAATTTGTATGAATTACCTGGTAGACGTGGTATTGGACTAGATGTTGAAACTGGTGAAATGCGTTTATGTGACAAAGGTTGGGCCGTTGCCGCATTTATTCCACCGGCACATACCGGTTTGTATATTGCCGCATACGAAACAGAAGCCGAAGCGCCTACACTACCCTTGTTTTGCTATACAGCGGCAGGTTGGTTAGACAATAAAACCTATGTGCCAGCGGTAAGAATTGAACAGGATATTAGACAAGAGTGCGCCGGTTATGATGATGAAAAAATAGCTTCTGGTACCGAAACACTATTAGCGAATTATCCGCACAACAGACTTGTAAAACATTTGATGGAAAACTGCTGCATGACATACAACTGTCCTGCTGCTCGTAATTTTTCAATGTCCAGATGGGAATGCCCCGTGCCAACTTCACCAGCATGTAATGCCAATTGTATTGGATGTATTTCTTTTCAACCCTCCGATGAAACCATCGTTTCTACACAGGACCGCTTAACTTTTAAACCTACTGCCGAGGAAATTGTAGAGTTTACAGTGCCACATTTAAAAAATGCGCCTTTCCCACTTATTAGTTTTGGACAAGGTTGTGAAGGCGAGCCTTTACTCATGTGGGAAACCATCAGAGAATCCATTATTGAAATTAGAAAACACACCGACAAAGGCAGCATTAATATTAACACCAATGGTTCTAAACCAGACGCCGTAAAAGCCTTATGCGAAGTAGGTTTAAACAGTATCAGGGTGAGTACGAATTCTGCGCGTAAGCATATTTATGAGCCTTATTACAGGCCAAACAACTATCAGTTTGAAGACATCGTTGAAAGCTTAAAAGTAATGCGCAGTTATGGTGGATGGGCAAGTATTAATTATTTTGTATTTCCAGGCATGACAGACAGTGTAGAAGAATATGAAGCCCTTCGCAAACTCATAATAGACACCGATTTAACCATGATTCAGTGGCGTAATTTTAACATCGATCCAGACTGGTACATGGGTAAAATTGGTGTCAATGAAACCGGTGAAATGCTGGGTGTTAAGCAACTCATGAGCCTCATTGCCGAAGAATTTCCAAAAGTCAAATTTGGTTATTTCAATCCGCCAATAGAGCGTATTAAAGGCAATTACGAAATGGACTTTGCCGGTGGACGCCCGTAGAAATAGATACCTAGGTATGCTCCTCGCAACCATGGCAGCCATTATTTGGGCTGGTAATTTTGTAATTGCCAGAGGCGTGAACCAGCAAATACCCCCTATAACACTTGCTTTTTGCAGATGGTCTTTAGCAACTGTATTAATGATGCCTATTGCTTTTAATGCTTTTAAAAATGAGTGGCCTATTTTAAAAAAACACGGAGCTTATTTATTTTGGGTATCGCTTTCAGGTATAGCATTATTTAATACTTGTTTGTACATATCGGGGCATTATACCACTGCCATTAATATGGCACTTATCAGCACCACGTCCTCTCCAATTTTTGCCACCATATTTGCAATTATTTTTATTGGCGAACGCATCAATGCATTTAGACTTACTGGCATGCTGGTTTGTTTATCTGGTATTTTATTGCTGATTTCTAAAGGTAGCTTGCAAACATTACTATCCTTTACTTTTTCGATTGGTGATTTGTGGGCACTGGCTGGAGCCATTGCATTTGCCGTGTACAATGTACTGGTAAGAAAAAAGCCAACTACTATTTCAGCTACCACATTTTTACTGGCCATTTTTGGACTGGGCACTTTATTAATCTTACCTGGTTTTTTAATAGAACAAGTGAGCGCCGCTCCTATTGTTTGGAACAATTCTTTGTTGATATCGCTTTTGTATTTAGGCGCCGGAACATCGGTGGTATCTTTTTTATGTTGGAATGCTGCGATCAAAAGAATTGGCGCAGGCACTACCGTTTTATTTGGTAACCTGATTCCCATTATTAGCACCATCGAAGCCGTTTTATTCTTAAATGAACCTTTCCAAAAAATACATATGATTAGTGCGGGTATTGTTATTTTTGGACTGATACTTGCAAATTCAGGTCAACACAAAAAACATTTGCAGCATGTTTGATCAGATAGACAACCTTACTTTAATTTTATTATGCATCGCTTCATTTGGAGCAGGTTTTGTAGACGCCATTGTAGGGGGTGGCGGGCTTATTCAAGTGCCTATTGCACTTATTATGATGCCCAACTTTCCAGTTGCGACCGTTATTGGCACTTTAAAAATCCCGGCATTTAGTGGTACTTTTTTTGCAGCAAAGCAGTACGTTAAACAAGTAAAAATTAATTGGAAGCAAATAGTGCTCATGTGCACCATTGCATTTTCATTTGCTTTTTTAGGCTCAGCACTATTAACCAAAATGGGTAACAGCTATATGAAACCTATTTTATTTTGCATTCTTATTGTTGTCGCCATCTATACCTATTCTAAAAAAAGTTTTGGACAAACGCAATCAAAACATCTCTCCAATAAATCACTTTTGCTCCGCAGTATGCTTTTAAGTGCCACTATTGGATTTTATGATGGCTTTATTGGACCAGGCACTGGAAGTTTTTTAGTGCTCGGATTTATTGCCCTATTAGGTTACGATTTCTTGCATGCGAGCGCCAATGCCAAACTGGTAAATTTGTCCACCAATTTTGGCTCTATTGTGCTATTTATTATAAAAGGATCCATTATTTGGGGCGTTGCCATTCCAATGGCAATTTGCAACGCAGTTGGTGGACTATTGGGTGCTAAACTAGCCATAGCAAAGGGCAATCAATTTATCCGTGTGTTTTTTTTAATCATTATTTGTGCTACTATTTTAAGATTTGGCTTCGACGTATTTTTCAAATAAGGGTTCTTAACTTTTTTTTAGGCCATAAAGGTGGATTACTCCCCCCAATAAGTGTTAATTTTCAACATTCATTTGAATTGACGCCTTAACCCGTAGCTTTATAAGCATTAATACCTATTTACATGACCATTGGGTTTGAAAAAGAAAAAAATATTAAAGCAGGACTTATAACAGCCGTTATTTGTTTGTTGCTTTTTTGTATTTTCTTTTTTCTGACATGGGAACTGCCTAAAATACCAACACCAACTTTTGGAGAAGGCATTGAAGTCAATTTAGGTAATTCAGAAACCGGCTTTGGTAACGAACCGCCTCAAGTACCTGGCGAAGCGGCCACCGAAACGGATAATACCAAAACAACACCTCCAGAACAAGTTGAGGCAAGTAAGCCCATTCAAACCGATGCCAACGAAACAAATGAGGCAGCGGCTGTAGCTACAAAAACGGTGAAAAAAGAAGCGGTAATAACACCTCCGATTCCTACACCTCCAAAACCAAAAGCAGTATTTGGTGGCGGCACAAGCACAACTACTAGTGGCAATAACGCAGATAGTTACAATGGAAAAACGGATCAAGGCATTGCCGGCGGCAAAGGCGATCAAGGAAAACCAAATGGCAACCCTAATTCAGATAGCTATACCGGTAATGGTGGCAATGGTACTGGCGGACCTGCTGGTGCAGGCGGTGGTGTAAGCATTAGAAACGGTTTGGATGGAAGGCGCATAACAAAACTTCCAAGTTTTGAAGATGATTTTAATGAAAATGCAAAAGTAGCGGTAGACATTGTAGTAAGTGATAATGGACAAGTTATAAGTGCAAGTGTAAACCCGCGAGGTACCACAACCACAAACGCGAGTATCCGAAATATTGCCCTCAAAAAAGCCAAAATGCTCCGCTTAAGTGCGGGCAGTGATCCAGAACAAAAAGGAACGATTGTATTTAGTTTTAAGATTCACGAGTAAATGAATTACGACCAAACAACTGAGTATTTATTTACACAACTTCCTATGTTTAGTCGTGTGGGTGCAGCTGCATACAAAGCCGATTTAACCAATACCATTGCACTTTGTGAAGCATTAGGTAATCCGCAGCACCAATTTAAATCTATTCACGTAGCTGGTACCAATGGCAAGGGTTCTAGCAGTCATATGTTCGCTTCCATTTTACAAACGGCTGGTTATAAAACCGGACTCTATACGTCTCCACACCTCGTAGATTTTAGAGAACGAATAAAAATTGATGGCAACTATTGTTCCAAAGAATTTGTAGTTGAATTTACAGAAAAAATAAAGCCCTTAATTGCAAGCATTCAGCCTTCGTTTTTTGAAATAACCGTTGCCATGGCATTCAGTTATTTTGCGGCGCAAAAAGTGGATATTGCTGTTATTGAAGTAGGCCTTGGCGGTCGTTTAGACAGCACGAATATTATCACACCCGAAGTTTCTATCATTACCAATATTGGACTTGACCATACACAGTTTTTAGGAGATACCATACCACTAATTGCAGGTGAAAAAGCAGGTATCATTAAAAAAGAAGTGCCCTGTGTTATTAGTGAATACACCCCTGATACTAAGCCCGTTTTTGATGCGGCCGCTAACAATACGAACATCACTTATGCACCGGGTGTATATAGCATACAGGGCACCA
>JBEITL010000063.1:0-7004 GCA_040374915.1 Sediminibacterium sp.
AATTATTTTGATTGGTAATTAAATCCAGCGAACTTAAAAGCCCTACTTCATATCTTTTTGATGCAAAGTCATATGCTTTTTGTGATGTTTCAACAGCTTTGGTACTAGCGTTTAATTTTTGCAAAGCAGCAGTTGCATTGTTATAAGCCGTATAAATATTTTGCTTTAACGTAATATCCGACTGTTCTTTTTGCAATTCCGCAGATTTAACACTCAGGTTGGCACGCTGATACGCTCCTTTAGCTTGACCACCGTTAAAAACTGGGATAGATAGGTTAAATCCAATGTTCTGTCCAAAGTTGTTACTAAGTTGCTTAGCCCAACCATCCCATATTTCACTGATATTTCGGTTAGTTTGATTGAGTTTATAAACGGGGCTCTGAATAAAATAGTCTTGACCTCCAATAGATACTTTTGGATCAAAGCCAGGCACTGGTGTGCCATATCCTAAAAAGCTTGCACCCGTTGTTCTTCTAAATGAATTTGAAAAATTGGATGCCAAATTACCGCCCACCGATAAGGTTGGATATTGCTGCGCTTTAGCCACCAATACCGATTTTTTAGCGGCTTCTAAACGAATGGCATTTGCTTTTTGTAGGGGTTGTGTACCAAGTGCCATTTCATACACCATAGCGGGTTGCAATTCTGCAAAACTTGGAATAGGAATATTACTGATATTGGGTGTAGCCACTTCAAATGGCACGGCAGGATCTAGGTTTAATAAACCTTGCAAATTTAAAATATTTTGCTCATAGCCAGTATACGCAGCAATATAATTACTACTATCAGAAGCAAGCTGCACCTGTATTTCAGCCAAATTCAATTCTGGTAATGCACCAGCATCTACTCTTTTTTTTGTGATTTCTAATTGCGTTAATGTTTGTGCAATTTGTACTTGTGTAATTTTTACTTGCTCTGAAGATGCTAATACATTTAAATAAAAATTAGCAACGTTTAAAGAGATATCGTTGGCAATTCTATCAATATCTGCAAGTGCTGCTTTAGCGTTTAAATCGGCAACAGCAACGCTATTCTTAAGACTACCATAATTATATAGTTGCATACCCCCAGACAATCCAATATTTTGGTATAAAAATTGCGTGGTGGCGAAGGCGTTGGTGGTAGGGTCGATAGATCTACCAAAACGCACCCCCATCCCAGAATTACCTGAAACAGATGGATATAAAGCTAGTTTAGACTGCTTGGCTTGAACCTCTGCAATGCGCGCCTGAATATCGGCTTGTTTAACAGAAATGTTATGACTGGTCGCATATTCTACACAACGTTTGAGGTCCCACTTTTCGGTTTGGGACTGAGCCTGTAATACAACAAAGGCAGCTAGAAGGGTAAATAATGATTTCATAGAAGAGCAAAAATAGTGCATTCCATGCCCTTTGCCTTAAAATTTAGACAGACGGAAAGAAAGGGGGTATTTTGGCAATTTATGTGTTATGAAGGGTGAATTTCTCTATTCAGCAGCCTCGGGACCCGATTTTCGGTACCTAGCTGTGGCAAAATAGAGGACCATAAATGCGGCCAATACCGCAACACCTACCAATGCGGTTTCTGGGGTTTGCATGGCAATACTTACCCCCACAAAGAGGTAATTGGCAATAAAAAACAGGGGTATAAGAGGAAATAACTTCATTTTGAAAATGCCCGTGCCATCTAGGTGCTTGGTTTTACTGCGGAGCTTAAAAATAGCAGCACTAGAAGCCACCATTCCAAAGCAGTCCAAAAAGATGGTGAAGTTTAAAATCTTTTCAAAAGTTTGTGCAAAAAATAAAATAACAATACATACCGCCGCAAAAATGGTTAACGAAAAAACGAGCACATCTGTTTTTTTATCTTGCTTAGAAAAAACGGCAGGGAGCGTTCCTTCGGCACTCATGGCATACATCACCCTTGGGTTACTCATAAGAAGTGCATTCACATAAGCGAGTACGCCAAAAAATAAAAAGAACGAAAAAATATTTGCAGCCTGATCACCAAAAGTTTGTTGAATGAGTGCATATGCAATTTCCCTTTCGCCTTTCATATTATCAAAGCCAATAATCATGTAGTAACTAAAATTGGCAAGTAAATAAAGTACAATAATGATGGTGATGCCAATAAAAATTCCTTTGGGTATGGTTTGCGATGGCTTCTCTACTTCATTGCCAAAATTGATGGTTTGTTGATAGCCCCCATAGGTAAACGAAACTGCAATCAAACTAATGCCAAAGCTTTGAATCCAACTCATATTTGTTGCAGCTGTAACCGGCGCAGACGCAGCATGCAAAAGGGTTTCATGCGGAAAAAATAGCGCTGCAATGATAACGAGTATCATGGTAATTTTTATAAGCATGAGTACGTTTTGCGCGCGCGCACTCATTTTTAAACCTCGTAAATTAATAAAATAAAAAACTAAAATTGCGGCTACACTTAATAATGCTTTATCGATATCAGACCAACTATGTCCCGGAAACAATTTAGCGATATAGCCACTACCAATAAGGGCAACGCCACTTAAACTAGCTGCGTTACTAATTAAAATAATACAGTTAATCGCAAAAGCAATACTTGGATGATAGGCATAAGAAAACACTTTATAATAGCCACCCGTAACAGGATAACGACTTCCAATTTCTTCATACGTGAGCGCGCCACACATGGCAACTAGGCCACCTACAATCCAAGCACTAAAATAAACAGAGGGCTCAATGGCATCTTTTGCACTGGTAGCTGCGGTTCTAAAAATCCCCATCCCAATTACAAGGCCTACCACAATCATGGTGAAGCTAAATAAATTTAATTTTTGTTTCGATTGCATATCATAAAGTGTGGGCTTAAATGTAGTAAACTTTCAGGGAGTTTTCAACGCATGGTGTAAAACTAAAAAGGAGCCTATTTAGCTAATTGAATGTAGATTACCTACATTCGCTTTGTAATTGGTTTTCGAATTTTTCGGAATTAAAAGGGAAGCAAGTGTAAGTCTTGCGCTATCCCCGTAGCTGTAAACGCAAATAGGCAACCAACACCTCAGCCACTGTTCTAATATAGAATGGGAAGGCCCGTTGGAAGCGCGTGAGCCAGAAGACCTGCCAGTCACAAACCATCATTCACGGCTTTCGGGCGAAAAGCATGGAATGTAAATGCTGCAACAGCGGCTATTTATGTTTCTACCGTTTTAACTCTTGAAAGCTCATTGTTCAAATTAAAAAAAACAAACAATGGGCAAAAAATTAATGCTCCTCACATTGCTATTTTCAGCGAAAATAGTGAGTGCACAACAAGATACCACTACCCTCGACGAAGTGGTAGTGACTGCCAATAAAATGGCACAAAAACAATCGACCACCGGTAAAGTAGTTACCGTTATTACCAAGGCCGATTTGGAAAAAATGGGTAACAAAAATTTAGCAACCCTACTTCAAGAACAAGTTGGTGTAACGGTTAATGGCGCTAGTAATAATGCAGGTAGTGTTCAAACTATTTTTACACGCGGTGCATCTGGTGGAAGAACCCTCGTACTACTTGATGGTATACCTGTCAATGATCCTTCATTCATTAACAATGATTTGGATTTAAACCTTTTTGCAACAAACAGTATTGAACGAATTGAAATTTGCAGAGGTGCACAATCTACACTCTATGGTAGCGATGCGATTGCAGGCGTTATCAATATTATTACAACAAGTAAAGACATTGCAAAGCCACTACAAATTAATGCCAGCACTATACTTGGTAGTTTTGGAACCGTAAAAAACAATCTACAAGTAGCGGGTAAAAAAAATAAATGGACCTATAGTGCTAGGCTTGCACAAACAAATTCAAAAGGATTTTCTGCCTCTATCGACACCACCGGAAAAAATAATTTTGATGCTGATGCTTACAATGGAACTGCGTTACATGGCCAACTCAACTACGCAGCTACCGAGCATTTGTCATTCAAAGCATTTAGCATGTACAATAAATATAAAGCTGGTGTAGACGCAGGTATTTTTAGGGATGATAGAGATTTTACCATTACCAATAGCAGCTTACTTGTGGGCACTGGCTTTGTATACAAAAAAAATAATTGGCAAATTACAGGCACCTATCAGCACAACACATTAGATCGACATTTTTTAAATGATAGTTCGCATAAAACAAGCAACTGGTTTGAAAAAAATGACTATGCTGCTGCATCCGATTACGCAGAAATTTTTACGAGTGTAAAATTATCTGATAGGCTAACAGCCCTACTGGGCGTCGATTACAGAAAAGGATCCTACAGTCAAAATTATGCATCTATTAGCGGTTGGGGGCCTTACAATTTTAATGATCCTACCAGATTTGCGGAGCAGTCTGCACTATATGGATCGCTGCTTTACACAAGCCTCAATAAAAAATTAACACTCGAATTAGGCGGCCGCACTAACAAACATTCGGTGTATGGTAACAACCAAACATTTACGTTAAATCCATCTTTTGCATTCAATGCAAACACAAGAATGTTTGCGAGTGTGTCAACCGGATTTAAAGCGCCGTCGCTCTATCAAATTAGCATCAATGACAAGCTTGACCCAGAAAAAGCAACGAGTTACGAAGCAGGCTTTAGTTATCAAAACAAAACGCTTCAAACCAGACTTGTTTATTTTAATAGACAAACGGCTAATGGTATCGATTATAATTATATTAACTACCAGTATTTCAATTATGTAAAGCAGGCGGTAAATGGTTTGGAATTTGAAATCAGAAAATCGATTACAAATCAGTTAAGTGCTTTTGCTAACTATACGTATTTACAAGGAAAAGAAACCACGCAAAACAGAATCACCAATAAAGACACCATCACTTATAATTATCTTTTACGCAGACCCGCGCATCAATTAAATATGGGTGTAAGCGCGCAAGTTAATACAAAACTTCGCCTAGAAGTTACGGGCAGGTACGCCAGCAAAAGAAGAGATGTAGGTGGTTACGGGGCTCAAGACGTTGAGTTAAAATCGTACGTAACACTCGCAGCAAATGCTGGGTATCAACTTAACAAGCACTGGCGCTTTACTGCCGATATCCAAAACTTTACCAATACCAAATATTACGAAGTGTATGGTTTTACAACCATGCCTTTTAATGCAAGTTTTGGGGCTGCGTTTTCTTGGTAAAATAATTGGTTATATTTGTATGGGCACCAATACTTATAAGTATGAACTTTCAATTTGACCAACTCATCACCGTTACATTTACCTTATTTGCGGTTATAGATATTGTGGGATCCATTCCACTTTTAATATCCTTGAAAGAAAAAATGGGTGGCATTAAATCTGGAAATGCCACCCTCATTTCTGGGGCACTCATGATTGCGTTTTTGTTTGTTGGCAAGCCTTTTTTAAACATATTAGGCCTCGACATCAGGTCTTTTGCCGTGGGTGGCTCGGTGGTTATCTTTTTATTAGGCCTAGAAATGGTACTTGGCCACGAAATTTTTAAAGGCGACAAAGACGCCAAATCCAGCACCATGGTACCCATTGCCTTCCCTATTATTGCCGGAAGCGGTACCCTTACTACCATTATGTCGCTTAAAGCCAATTTTGAAGAAGTGTACATATTATCGGGTATTCTAGTAAACCTAATCATCGTATTTGTAGTACTTAAATCACTGAATTGGATCCAAAAAGGCCTTGGAGAAGGTGGTTTACTAGCCGTTCGGAAGTTTTTTGGCGTCATTTTGCTAGCCATCGCCGTAAAGATCTTTAGCAGCAATATTGCCGCTTTTGGCAAATAATAGAGCTGTTTTTAGCCTACAATTCTTACCTTTGCAGCCCATTTAACCCCTTTGGCCTATTTGGGCCTCAGGCAAACCCTTATAAATAAGAAGACATGGCAAAAGTTACTAGAGAGAACATTGCAAAGCTTACAGACAAACTAACAGTAACCTTAGACAAGGCAGACTACTTAGGCAATTTTGAAGTGAGCCTTAAAAAATATGCAAAAACAGCAAACATCCCTGGTTTTAGAAAAGGAATGGTGCCTGCAGGACTTGTGAAAAAAATGTACGGTCAAAGCGTTTTTACAGATGAGGTTTTAAAAACAGTTGAAAGTGAACTTAATAGCTACTTACAAGCTGAGCAACTTGACATTTTTGCACAACCACTTCCACTTGATAGCGAGTTACGCAACATGGACATCAACAATCCAGAAAGCTACACTTTTGCTTTTGAAATTGGACTTAAGCCAGCGGTAGATATTGACGTTAAAAAAGTAAAAGTTACACGCTATAAAATAAATGTAACGGATCAAATGTTACAAGACGAACTTGAGCGTTTACAAATTCGTAGCGGTAAAATGACAGAGCCAGAAGCTGTAACTGGTGATGATAACGTTTTAAATGTAAAATTTGTAGAGTGCGATAAATCAGGTGCAGCTGTTGAAGGTGGTATTACCAAAGACAACTCTTTACTCGTTAAATATTTTGAACCTAAGTTTAGAAAAAATTTAATGGGCAAGAAAAACGATGATAACGTTGTATTGCAATTGGGCAAAGCGTTTGAGGCGAAAGAAAAGGATGCTATTTTAGCAGATTTAGGTTTAACAGATGCAGATGCTGATAAATATTTTAGCTTACAAATTACTAAAGTAGGTCTTGTAGAAAAAGCTGAAATGAACGCTGAATTTTTTGCAAGCGTATATCCAAACGCGGCTATTGCAACTGCCGAAGAATTTACTGCAGAAGTAAAAAAGGAAATGGAAACCTATTATGATGCGCAGTCTCGCAATCAAATTCACGACCAAATTTATCACCACTTTGTAGACCATACCCCAATGGAATTACCAGAAGGATTTTTAAAACGTTGGTTACAAACAGGTGGCGAAAAACCAAAACAGAAGCAGAAGCGGAGGCAGATTATCCAAGCTTTGCTGGTCAATTAAAATGGACACTTGTAAGTAGCAAATTAGCTGCCGATAATAAAATTGAAGTAATGCCTGACGATATCCGTGATTTTGCGAAGCAGCAATTATTTAGCTACATGGGGGGTCAA
>JBEITL010000103.1:0-5481 GCA_040374915.1 Sediminibacterium sp.
CAATCATGAGCAGTTTGTTTTTAATGTATCTAATAATGCGCTTAACAATACAACTATTACCTATCAAGTTGAAGGAGATTGGAGTGGCGCTTCTTTTTTACTTGTGGCAGGTGCGATTGCTGGAGGCATTGTGGTAGAAGGTATAGATCCATTTTCTACACAAGCAGATAAAGCCGTATTGCAAGCATTAATCGATGCTGGTTGTCAAATTTCAATACAGCCTACAAAAATTGAAATTGCGCCGTTACCTCTAAAAGCTTTTCATTTTAATGCCACCGATTGTCCCGATTTATTTCCGCCACTTGTTGCGCTTGCCTCTTATTGTTCAGGTAAAACAGTGATTGAAGGTGTGCGTAGACTTGCCCATAAAGAAAGTGATAGAGCACTTACACTTCAAGAAGAGTTTGGCAAACTTGGTGTAGCTATTACGTTACAAGATGATTTAATGATTATAGAAGGAGGAAAGGGTGTACATGGAGGTAATGTTCATTCGAGACATGATCACCGCATTGCCATGGCATGTGCTGTAGCTGCATTAAAAGCAAATGGGGTTGTAGAAATCGAGGATGCAGATGCGATTAATAAATCGTACCCACATTTTTTCAAAGACCTTTCGTATCTTTCTGCTGAGGTTGATTACAAGTAAACGGCTTGCATAAATTTTATACCCATGAATACCTTTGGACATTTATTTCGAGTACATATTTTTGGCGAATCGCATGGTGCCTGCGTGGGTATTACTATTGATGGATGTCCTGCTGGATTACCATTACAAGAATCAGATTTTTTAGAAGATACCGAAAGAAGAAAAGGCGGTGTACAAAAAGGAACAACGCCCAGAAAGGAAGACGATTTACCCATTTTCAAATCAGGTATTTTTAAAGGATTTACAACAGGGGCGCCCATTACAATTTTATTTGAAAACAATAATACTAGATCTGAAGATTACGATAAGCACCGTGAAGTGCCGCGTCCTGGCCACGCCGATTTTACGGCACATGCAAAATATGGTGGCTTTGAAGATTACAGAGGAGGCGGACATTTTAGCGGTAGGCTAACCGTTTGCTTGGTTGCCGCGGGTGTTATTGCAAAAAAATTATTGGCAACAACAGGAGGTATACAAGTACATTCTAAAATTTTAGAAATAGGTGGTGAAACTGACCATGATAAAGGGTTGCAGGTAGCCATTGATGCTAAAGATAGTATTGGCGGCATAGTCGATTGTACCGCTTCTAATTTACCTGTTGGACTCGGAGAACATTTTTTTGATTCGTTAGAATCTATGTTGGCGCACGCTGTTTTTTCTATACCAGCAGTAAGGGGTATTGAGTTTGGAACTGGGTTTGCAGCTGCAAAAATGTTTGGGGTAGACCATAACGATGCTATTTTGGATGCTTCTGGTAAAACAAGTACCAATCATGCGGGTGGAATTGTTGGTGGCATCTCCAATGGAAATGATCTCTATTTTAAAATTGCCATAAAACCTACCGCTTCTACACCCAAAGAGCAGCAAAGCTGGAACTGGGAGCGCAATATAGTAGAGCCTTTCTCCGTTAAAGGAAGGCATGATTTGTGTATTGCGCTTCGTGTACCAGTTGTTTTAGAAGCTGTTACTTCCATGGTTTTGGTTGATTTAATGCTTCGAGCACAACAAATGCCCTTGATTATCAAGGATTAAATGTTCATTATGGAATCTAGTTACATTTATCATATTACAACGGCTGCGGCTTGGGAAAAGGCCCAGTTGGAGGGTGCTTATACTGCGGAAAGTTTAGCTATCGAAGGATTCATTCATTGCAGTACCCAAGATCAGGTTGCCGGTGTTTTAGACCGTTATTACAAGGGTCAAACTAATTTAGTAAAACTTACAATTGATAAATCTAAGGTAACAAGCCCACTTATTTTTGAATTAGCAACCTCCATTAATGAGGTTTTTCCACACATCCACGGCCCAATCAATGTATCAGCAGTTGTACATGCCGAATCTATCTAAATTATTGGTTTACATATTATTGTAGACTATAATTTATCTTTTAATTGAATGTAATTTTGCATCTTATTTTGTGCAACCTTTCCTGTTTTGAAATTATAACTGCCACTTTATTTAAAACGGTATCCTAATGAATCACCAACAGCTAGGCAATTCTACTTACTAAAAAACTTGCAAAATTTGTTCGACAAAAAATAACTTTTATTGTTTTTTGAGGAATTTATGGCTGTATAGGTAAATCCATGTCAAAAGGGGCGAATTTTTGATTTGACAAGAGTAGTAGCGCCAAAAACCGGTGTATTTGATCTCGGAATAGGTAAGGTTTTGGTACAAAAAGTAGAAAAACCGCCTAATAAGTAGTTTTTACACAGATTGGGGTAAATTAATACCCTAGTTTTTGATTTATTTTTTCTCAAAATCAGATTCAGCTTGTATTTTTGCAATAATTAATAAAAAACTGTTTATGAAGAAATTACTCTTTTCTTTAATCGTGATTGGAATGGCTGTTTCTGCAACTGCCCAAACTGCCCCAATCAGTTATAAAAAAAGACCCTCAATTGGATTCCATTTTAAATTGCAAGATGTAACAACTGCTGGTTTAATTGGTGCGAGTTCAGCCTCATCTGTAATCTCCAACAACCAATGGACTAAAATCAAAGATTTAGATCCAGGTGTGTCTTTTCAATACATCGAAGGTCTAAATGAATATGTTGATTTACAAGTTAGCGTTGGTGCTGCTTCTGTAAGATATCCATTTAGAGCAAAATCAGGCATAGCAGTTCCTGCAGCAAAGCGTTTATTAATTGAAACGGATGTTGCTATTAATGTAAAATTATTAAAGGACAAATATTTCTTTGTTCCTTATTTTACAATTGGTGCTGGTGCTTCTATGTACGGTGGTACATACTTTGCTTCTTACGCTCCAATTGGTTTTGGTATGCAATTCAAGTTAGGAAATGATAATTTCTTGACAACAAATTTTGTACACAGAACTGCAATGTCAAATTTAGCAACAAACCACTTGTCTTATAATCTTGGTATTGTTTCTCCAATAAAGGATAGACCAGAGCCAGTAAAAGTTACACCTCCACCACCACCTGCTCCTGAAAAAGATAGCGATAATGATGGTTTAGTTGACAGCAAAGACAAATGTCCTACTGTTGCTGGTGTAGCAAAATATGATGGTTGCCCTGTACCTGATACAGACAACGATGGTGTAAATGATGAAAACGATAAATGCCCAACTGTAAAAGGTTTAGCTAAATACCAAGGTTGTCCAATTCCTGACACTGATAAAGATGGTGTTAATGACGAAGAAGACAAATGTCCTACAGTTGCTGGTGTTGCACGTTACCAAGGTTGTCCTGTGCCAGATTCAGATAGTGACGGTGTAAATGATGAAGAAGATAAGTGTCCTACACTTGCTGGTGTTAAAGAAAACAATGGTTGTCCTGCAATCAAGCAAGAAGTATCTAAAACAGTTACTGATGGTGCTAAAAAAATATTATTTGCTACTGGAAGTGCTAAATTAATGTCTAGTTCTTTTAAAGGATTGAATAAAGTTGCAAAAGCTTTAAACGATGATGCAAATTTAAAATTAACTGTAGAAGGTCATTGCGATAACACAGGTACTGATGCAATCAATGATCCTTTATCTGAAAACCGTGCTAAATCTGTTCAGTCTTACTTAACTACAAAAGGTAAAGTAGATGCAGCTAAAATTATGGTAGTAGGATACGGTTCTAAGCAACCAATTGCAGACAATAAAACTGCTAAAGGTCGTAACGCTAACAGAAGAGTAGAATTAAAATTAAATTACTAATAGTAATTGAACTCTATATTAAAAGAGCTGCCTTACGGCAGCTCTTTTTTTTGTCAAAATTTTTAGTTCAGTTGCAAAATTTTGATCGCTTAAACATCAAGTGCGCATCCACATCAAGCGTAGTTACACATTTAAAGCGGATCTACATTGATAACAATGCTCACCGAGCGGTAACGCTTATTGGTTTGCAGAATTAAAATTTGCTGCTGCAACCTCGTTTTAAAAGTTCCAATACTTACTTGTTGTTTTGGAATTTTACAAAGCAGTTCCCATAGATATTGGTTTCTGATGCGGTCTACAACGGGTTGTGCTGGCCCTGTAATATATTTTCCATAATTACTACTCAGTCCGCGCATTAATATATTAGCAGCCTCCTGAGCAACGTTTTTATCTACGTGTTTACAGGTTATAAGTATAATTCTGGAAAAAGGAGGATAGTTGAATTCTTGTCGGTTGTCAATTTCAAAATTAAATAGGGCGGGGTAATTGTGCTGCTGCACAAATTGAAGCACGGGATGATTGGCCTGGCTTACTTGAATGAGCACTTTACCTTGATCATCTTTACGACCAGCTCTGCCACTTACTTGTTCCATCAGTTGATAGGCTTTTTCGTTGACCCTAAAATCTGTGAAACTTAAAATACCATCGGCGTCAATAATACCTACTAAATTAACGTGTTCAAAATCTAGCCCTTTTACCACCATTTGTGTGCCCACTAAAATATCTATGGCGCGTTGTTCAAATAATTTAATGAGGGCGTCGTGTTCATTTTTTCCTTTTACACTATCATGATCCATTCGGGCTATGCGCGCATCTGGTAATAGTTCCGATAAGAGTTCTTGTATTTGCTCGGTGCCAAAATTCTTTTGGGTAAACTGGTTGCTACCACAGGCGGCACACTGGTTTACAACCGGATAATTGCTGCCGCAGTAATGACAGGTTAATGTATTTTTTGCTTTGTGGTAGGTGAGGGTTACGTCGCACTGTTTACATTGTGGAATCCATCCGCAGGTATCACAAATCATATAGGGTGCATAACCTCTTCTATTCTGAAATAAGATGACTTGTTTATTTTTTGCAAGTGTTTCTTGTATGGCTGCAATAAGTGGTTCTGTGAGTGCAACTTTTCCTTTTTTAGGTAATTTTTGAACATTGATAATATCAATGGTAGGGAGTGTTGCTGCACCAAAACGTTCTTGTAAACTTACCAGTCCAAATTTTTGTTGAAGCGCATTGTAATAAGATTCGATAGAAGGTGTTGCACTACCTAATAATACTTTGGCATTAAAGAGTGTGGCATAATAAATAGCAGCGTCTCTTGCATGGTAACGTGGTGCAGGATCTTGTTGCTTGTAAGATGGGTCATGTTCTTCGTCTGCAATAATGAGTCCTAAATTTTTAAACGGTAATAGCAGGGAAGACCTAGCACCTAGTACAATTTTAATTTGTCCCGAATTTACTTTGTTCCAAATTTCTACACGCTCGTTGGCATTAAATTTAGAATGATAAATAGCAATTTTGTCGCCAAAATAATATTGTAAACGGCGAATCATTTGCGCCGTTAATGCAATTTCAGGAAGCATATACAATGCCTGCTGATCCTTTGCTATAAAGGATTCTATGAGTTTTATATAAATCTGCGTTTTACCACTAGCCGTTACGCCATGCA
>JBEITL010000044.1:0-8728 GCA_040374915.1 Sediminibacterium sp.
CGCTACCATCTCTAAGTTCATTTAACGACTTTACAATTTGAGGAATCACGTCGCCGGCTCTCTCAATTAAAACAGTATCTCCAATTTTTAAATCTTTTTCCTTAATATATTCTTCGTTATGCACCGATATACTTGACACAGTGACACCGCCTACACTTACAGGTTGCAGTTTAGCCACGGGTGTAACGGCGCCGGTACGACCCACCTGAAACTCAACATTGGTAAGCTTTGTAGAAGCCTGTCTCGCTTTAAATTTAAAAGCGATCGCCCACCTTGGATGGTGCGAGGTCATGCCCATTTTTTCTTGAAGCGTAATGTTATCTACCTTAATAACCATGCCGTCAATTTCGTAGGGGAGGTTGTCTCTCCCTGCTTCAAAAGACAAACAATAATCTACCACGGCGTCAATATTTGTTACTGCTTTCTTTTCTTTTTTAGGGGATCTAAAGCCTAGGTCCCAAAGCATATCAAGCATGCTACTATGGGTGGTTAATGCTGGATGAAGTGCAGCTGCATCATCAAGTTTTGTATAGTAACTGATATGGTATAAAAATGCATCTAAATTTCGTTGTGCAACTTCACGAGGATCTTTCATTCGAAGCGCGCCAGCAGCGGCGTTGCGCGGATTAGCAAGGGGTGGTAAATTGGCTGCAGCAAGCGTGGCATTAAAACCATCAAATGCTTTTTTATGCATAATTACCTCGCCTCTAATTTCAACTGTTTGTAAACCATACCTTGCAAAGTTTGCGCTTAACGGAATGGATCTGATTTGTTTAATATTTTGTGTAATATCATCACCTGCAACACCATCGCCTCTTGTGGTGGCACGCACCAACTGATCGTTTTCATAGATCAATGAAATACTAGCCCCGTCAAATTTTGGTTCTATCGAATAATCAATTTGGTCAAGCCCTACTAGTCCTTTTGCTTTTCGATCAAAATCAATTAAATCAGCCTCATTGTAACTATTGTCTAAACTTAACATGGGGACTAAATGCGCAACCGTTTCAAACTGTCCATTTAAACTACTACCCACACGTTGTGTTGGAGAATCGGGCGTTATTTTAGTTGGATTTTTTTGCTCGCAAGCCTCCAGGGCTTTAAATAAACGATCATATTCACCATCGCTAATAAGGGGTTCATTTAAAACGTAGTAGCGGTATTCATGAAAACGTAAAACCTGCTGTAAATCCAACATTTCCTGCTCACTATATGCCAAACGATTGTTGGTTAAGTCTGCTAATAATTGGCTTGTTAAAGCCTGTAAAATGCGCAAGTTTTCGGATGTAAACATAGGGCTTATTTGCAGGCGTAAAGTTAATGTTTACAGCCCTAGATACCTATGGTTTGAAACGAATTATATACACTATTCCTAAACTTTGTATATTGCTTAACCACAAAAAAGGGACAGCCCTTGTACTTTACCCTATGAGCACAAATAAATCAACCAATAAAAGCAATAACGAGCAGGTTAATGATGCGGTTCAATTAGTGGTTTCCTACCCTAAAGTGCCATTAACGGTGGATTGTGTGATATTTGGTTTTGAGGAAAATAAGCTTAAAGTACTCCTTATCAAAAGTGACTTAGCCATTTATAAAGGAAAGTTTTCACTCCTCGGTGACATGGTAAAAGACAATGAAGAATTAGACGACGCCGCATACCGGGTGCTACAAGAAAGAACCGGCATGAAAGATGTGTATCTCGATCAAGTAAAAACATTTGGCCATCCGTCGCGTCACCCAGGTGGCCGGGTAATTACGGTTGCTTATTGTTCGCTCCTCAATATCAACCATCACGCACTTGCGATTACAGCCAACGAGCTCCACTGGCATAGTGTGGAAGATTTACATGAAATGGCGTTTGATCATAAAGAAATTGTAGACGCTTGCCATGCCTGGTTACAAAAAAGAATTCAGGAGCATCCGCTTGGTTTTAATTTGTTGCCCGAAAAGTTTTCACTACGTGAACTACAAAACTTATATGAAGCAATTTCTGGATTAACACTAGATCGCCGCAACTTTAGAAAAAAGTTTGCATCGATGAAGCTTTTAATTGATATCAATGAAATCGAGCAGGATGTGCCACACAGGCCAGGTAAGCTCTATAAGTTTGACTTTAATAAATACGAGCAGAGTAAGCGGAAATGGGTGGGCATCGATTTTTAAAAAATAAATAGTTACTATGTTATATTCCATGACAGGATACGGTAGAGCCGAGCAAACCATTGGCGACAAAACTTTTTTAGTAGAAGTGCGTTCATTAAATGGCAAGCAGTTTGACCTTCGTATCAATATTCCTGCTTTGTTAAAACCATTTGAGTTTGAAATCAGAAACATGCTCAACGAAGGTTTACAAAGAGGAAGCGTAGAATGTTTTATTACGATCAAACAAAATGGAACGGGAAAACCTGTTTCTATCAATACTGATTTAGCAAAATCTTATTACGAACCAGTGGCTGCCCTTGCTCAAGAGCTAGGACTTCCACAAGGCGATCTTTTAAGCACTTTATTAAAGTTACCAGAAGTGATTACCGCTTCTTCCGATACCTTATCTGACAACGATTGGGAAGGTTTTCAAAAAGTATTAAAAGAGGCCATTTATCAATTAAATGAGCACCGTAAAAATGAAGGCTTGTCTTTAGAAGCTGATTTGTTATCTCGGGTTAGCAATATTGAAAAGCACCAAGAAACCCTTACCCTCTTAGCGCCTAAACGCCGCATTAAAATTAAAGAAGGGCTAGTTAAATTATTAGAAGAGCAGGTAGGCAAAGAAAATTATGATGGCAACCGCTTGGAGCAAGAGCTCATTTATTATATCGAAAAAATTGATATTAGTGAAGAGCAAGTGCGGTTAAACAACCACTGCGCTTATTTTAGGTCCATACTAGCGGAAAAGGAAATTAGTAAAGGTAAAAAGCTCTCCTTTATCTTACAAGAGTTTGGTCGCGAAATCAATACCACTGGATCAAAAGCCAACGACGTCGAAATACAGCAACTCGTTATTTTGATGAAAGATGAACTAGAAAAAGCCAAAGAACAAATATTGAATGTTTTATAAGATTTGTGTAGGTAAGTCTGTAATTTTACATAAAATAAATCGGTGAAAAAATATAGCTTTTTAGAAATTTTGACAACTTGCCTTGTAAGCTGTATGGTGCTGTTTTCATGCAACACCATTGATGTGTTTGAAAAATTTGAAAGTTTTCCAAAAAACGAATGGCATGTATCTAAGCAACCAACATTTTCATTTGAAGTAAAAGACACCACTTCACTTTATCATATTTATTTTGTTATCAGACATACGGATGCGTACAAGTACAATAATATTTGGGTAAACATTACCACACAATCTCCAAGTGGCACCAAACAAACACAACTCGTTAATATAAAACTTGCCGATAATGCTAATGGTTGGCTGGGTGCAGGCATGGATGATATTTTTGATAGCAGAATTAAAATTACAAAAGCCCCTGTTTCATTAAAAGCGGGTCTTTATCAATATACCATTGCACAAGCAATGCGTGACGAACCACTTGCTGCTGTGTTAAGTGCAGGTATTCGCGTTGAAAAAGTATTGCCCTAAGCATGAAAAATTTTAGCCCAAAAACGAATCGAAAACTCACTGCCGTCAAAGTGGTGTATTGGGCACTTCTCATTTACATGATTGCAGCGCTTGTGTGGTGGTTTATTGCACTTGTAAAACAAAACGATACCCTTGTTGCTGTTCAGTTGCAGCAAATTAATGGAACGCCAGCGCAGCCTAATATGCCTAGGCAAACAGCGGCCGATTTATTAAAAATGCAGTCTCGAAAAAGGGTGCAATATATGGCCGAAGGGCTCACTTTCTTAGCGCTTATTTTGGTGGGTGCTGTTTATGTTTACAGGGCCACGCGCAGACAAATTAGAGCATCTGTACAGCAGCAAAATTTTATGATGGCTGTTACCCATGAATTAAAAACGCCTATTGCGGTAACGCAACTTAATCTCGAAACGCTTCAAAAAAGAAAACTAGATCCTGGGCAACAAGATAAAATGATTGCAAGTACGCTACAAGAGGCTAACCGCTTAAACATGCTATGTGATAATATTTTATTGGCATCACAACTAGATGGTAAAGCATATCAAGAAACCCGTACCGAAATTAATTTTTCAGATTTATTGGAAGGTTGCATTGATACGTTTAAGCAGCATTATCCATCAAGGCTGGTAACAGAACAAATAGAGCCAACGCTTTATTTAGATGGCGAAACTTTGCTACTTCAAATGCTGGTAAATAACCTGCTAGAAAATGCACATAAATATGCGCCTCAAGACACTGAAATTAAAGTGGTGCTTGGACAGTCTGGGAAACATATTAAACTAGAGGTTATTGATAGTGGAAAAGGCATCCTCGCCTCCGAAAAACTTAAAATCTTTGAAAAGTTTTACCGAATTGGCTCCGAAGCTACCCGTAATACCAAAGGCACGGGCCTAGGGCTTTATTTGTGCAAAAAAATTGCTGAAAATCACAATGCAAACATTTCTGTGACAGATAACAAACCACAAGGCAGTATTTTTGTTGTTACATTTAATAGCTAATGCCAAATACCAAAGGTTCCATATTATTAGTAGAAGACGAGGAAAACCTCCACGAAACCCTAAAGCTCAACTTGGAAATGGAAGGGTATGAGGTTACTTCTGCTTTTGACGGTGCTGTAGCCCTTAAAAAAATTTCCAACGAGTTCTTTCATTTGATAATTATGGATATCATGCTACCAGAGCTGGATGGTATTGCGGTTACAGAGGCGGTTCGTGTAGCAAACAATGAAGTACCCATTTTAATGCTAAGTGCCAAAAACGCTAGCACGGATAGGGTAATGGGGTTAAAAAAAGGCGCTGATGATTATTTAACCAAGCCTTTTAACCTAGAAGAGTTGCTACTCCGCGTAGAAAAACTCATTGATAAAAGTAAGCGGATTCAAGATAAAAATACCATTGCAGATACCTATTCATTTGGTAGCAATACCATCGATTTTAAAGCACAAACGGCTGTTTGCTATAGTGGCGACAATGTCGAACTTAGTAAAAAAGAAGTGATGCTTTTAAAACTACTCATCGAAAATAAAGGTGAAGTGGTAACTCGTGAAAAAATACTTCAAGTAGTGTGGGGGTATCAAGTATATCCAACCACCCGAACAATCGATAATTTCATCCTCAGTTTTCGTAAATATTTTGAAGCCGATAGTCGCCATCCTCAGTACTTCCATTCGGTGAGGGGGGTAGGCTATAAGTATACAGAAATCTAGGGTTTAGACGCAATTTTAGGGCTGGTTACACGTTATAGTGACACAAATAAACAGCTATGCCAAGTTCCTCTTTAGATTCTGTGATTGATTTTCTGGAGCCCGTTAATATTGCTCAATTAACCCAGGATGAAGGCTTCAAAGACACACAATTAGGAACGCATATTGCGGTATACGATCAAACATTCCCAGATCTAGAAAAAGCAGATATTGTTTTAGTAGGTTGTGGTGAAATGCGCGGGGCTGGCATTGAATATACCAGCACTGATGCGCCAGATGCCATAAGACTTGCATTCTATAATTTATACCATTGGCATACAGCTGTAACGGTAGCAGATATTGGTAACGTTAAATGCGGCGCTACCTTACAGGATAGTTATGCAGCGCTTCGTATGGTCATTAGTGAACTCACTGCTATTGGAAAAAAAGTTGTGATTTTAGGTGGTTCGCATGACGTCACCATGGCGCAGTATCAATCTTATGTAAACGAAAATAAAATTATTGATGCCGTGTGTGTGGATGCGCGCATTGATATGGATATGGAGAGCGTATTACCAGCCGATAATTTTTTAGTAGAATTATTTACCGGTATGCCCAATCATTTAAAACATTATAATCATATTGGGTTTCAAAGTTATTTTATGCATCCCCAAATGCTTGAAACCATTGATAAATTTAGATTTGATTGCTACCGTCTTGGAAAGGTTAAAGAAGATATTTCTGAAATGGAACCTGCTATCCGTAACTCACATTTATTTTCGTTTGATATTGCTGCCATACAACATGCACATGCACCTGCCAATCAATTATCGCCCAATGGATTTAATGGCGAGGAAGCTTGTACCTTAACGCAGTATGCGGGTATGAGTCATACTTGTAACACCATTGGTATATATGGTTACATGCCTGAAAAAGACGTTCATCAAATGACTGCCAAGCAAATTGCACATATGTTATGGTATGTAATGGATGGTGTGAATAGGGGCAAACAAGAAGCGTCACTTGCCAACCGAAACGAGTTTAATGAATTTACCATGGCATTTGCCGAAGTGCAAACCGTTTTCTTGCAAAGCAAAAGAACAGGTCGCTGGTGGATGCAATTACATGACGGTGAATTTGTGGCTTGCAGCCATAAAGATTATTTATATGCAGGTAAAAATGAAATTCCGGAGCGTTGGATGCGCGCTGTTGAAAGATTATAGCCGTATATTTAGGATACAAAATAACAATGCATGAAAATCATGGTTCGTATAGGTAAAGCAACGGTATTAATGGTTGCTGTTTTACAATTTACCGCTTGCTCGGTGCAACAAAAACTGCAAAAAGCAGCCAATCAAAATATCTTACAAGTAAATAATTTATCTGGTGCTCATATTGGTATACATGTATATGATCCGGCGTCTAACACCAATTTATTTTCTTATCAGTCCAATAAATTTTTTGTACCGGCTAGCAATACAAAAATAGTCACCTGTTTTGCTGCATTAAAATACTTAGGCGATAGCGTGGCTGCGGCACAAATTTTAGCCACCGATTCTGGTATGCACGTTTATGCTACTGGTGATCCTACTTTTTTACAACCAGAATATGCTTCACATCCATTTTTTAATGTTTTAAAAGGCGCCGATAAAATTTATTTACATGCATCAAATTTTAAAGCCAAGCCATTTGGACAGGGTTGGTCTTGGGATGATTATGATGCGTCCTATATGCCTTCACGTTCTGCTTTTCCAATGTATGGTAATGTGGTACGGTTTGCAAAAAACGGTGCACAATTAACAGTGACTCCTTCGTTTTTTAAAGATTCTACCAAAGGATTACAAAGCAATATCAATAACGGTTTCGGCGTATCTAGGCAAATGGCCGGCAATCAGTTTTTTGTACAAGCGGACACTTCAAAAACAAAGTTTGAAGAAATTCCTTACCGCACATCCAATTGGACAACTGCTCCTTTAACACTCGAGGCTTCACTTTTATCTGAAGCACTGGGTGGTACAAAAGTGATCGCTTTAGATGTTGCGGGTGAAACGAATGCGCCGGCTACAGCAACTACCATTTATTCGCGTCCCCTCGATTCTTTATTAAAGCCACTCATGCACCGTAGCGATAATTTTTATGCAGAGCAGGCGCTTTTGATGGTAGGAAAGGGGTTGCACCAAAGCTTTGATGATAAAAAAACCATTGCTTATTTACTCGCCAATGATTTAGCAGATTTAGCACAAAAGCCATCTTGGGTGGATGGTAGTGGTTTAAGTAGGTATAATTTATTTACGCCTGAAAATTTCACCAGCATCCTGCATAAAATGTACAAGTCTTATTCATTTGAAAGGCTTCAAAATATTTTCCCTACTGGTGGCGAAACAGGTGGAACGCTTAGTAGTAATTATAAAAACCTGAATGGTAAAATCTTTGCTAAAACAGGTACCCTGAGTGGCCAAGTAGCACTTAGTGGCTACTTAATTACTAAAAAAGGAAAGACGCTCATATTTTCGGTACTTGTAAATAACCATACCACTACAGCATCTAATGTGCGAAGGGCAGTAGAGCAATTTATACAAGTATTGTACAATAAAAACTAGGTATTAAAATGCGCCGCAATACTATGTTGCGCGCTTACTTCCCAAAAAGCTGGTCTAAGTAATCTTCTTTGTATTCTATGTAGGTAGGGCTTCCAGCAGGTGTAACGCCTGGTGTGGTACACGCAAAAAGTGATTCAATCAGTGCTTGCATTTCTTTTTGTCCTAAAGTCTGGCCCGTTTTAATAGCTTGTTGACGTGCCATACACCTGATAATTTTTTCGCGTCTGCTAAAATTAATTTCTGAACTATAATGTTTGTATTGTTCAATTAATAGTTCGATGGCATTTTTTTCGTTTCCTGGATCTACGTCGGCAGGTATCCCTTGTATCACAAAACTATTGTTGCCAAAGGGTTCTACCTGGTAACCAATTTGTTGCAAATCGGGAAGTAGTTCACTTAATATTGCTGTATCAGAAGCGCCCAACGAAAGTGTAACCGGAAATAAACTTTTTTGCGTTGGGACTTGTGCCGTTTGAGCAGCAATCACTAATTTATCATACACCACTCTTTCATGCGCCAGTTGTTGATTTATTAGTACAAAGCCACTATTGGTGGAAGCAATAATATATGTTTTGTGTATTTGGATAAACGGCGTATCTGCTAAAATTTCTAGACTCGGTTTTTTAGGCGCAAGGGTTTCTCCTTTAGAAGGCATTTCATAAAAATCTTTCCAGTGCCCTAAGGTTCCTTTGTTTTCTCTTTCAATAAAATGCGCTTGTTGCTTTTGTGTAAAGGTGTGGTACAAGGTGCTTGAAGCGGTGGCTTCCTTTTTTTCAGACGTAAACGGTTTGTTAACCGCGTCTAAACTTTGAATGTCTGCATTTAAGCTAAAATCTAAGGAAGGTGCTACGCTAAATTGTGCAAGCG
>JBEITL010000206.1:0-3030 GCA_040374915.1 Sediminibacterium sp.
TCTTTTATATCAAATGATATGTTATCTACGGCCGTAAAACTTTTGGTGATTTTTCCAAAAATATTGGTGGTTACAGGAAATCGAATGGTTAGATGATTGACTTCTAGTAAAGTGTTATTATATTTTATTTCAGACGCCGCAACAGCAGCGCCAATAGGGGGTATCTTGTAATTTGGATTATATAAAAAATCGTTTACAATAGGTAGTTTATAACCTTTAGGATAAAGGCCTGGCCTACATGCTAAAAGTGCCTTGGTATAAGGATGTTCCGGGTTTTCAAATAGTTCATTTGTTGTGTTTTCTTCAACTACTTCACCTTTGTAAAGAACTGTAACACTGTCTGCAAAAGAAGCCACTACATTTAAATCATGGGTAATAAATAAAATGCCCATACCTGTTTCTTGCTGTAGCTTTTTAAGTAATATTAAAATATTTTTTTGTACCTGTACATCAAGTGCTGTTGTGGGCTCATCACAAATGAGTAAATCGGGTTTGCCACTCATGGCCATGGCAATCATGACCCTTTGTTTTTGTCCTCCACTTAATTCGTGCGGGTACTTATTCATTGCTTTTTCAGGGTCATTTATTTGAACACTGGTAAAAAGTCGAATCGCTTCTTTTTTTGCTAATTCTTTCGCAAGCCCTTGATGCAGCATGATCGTTTCAATCATTTGGTCGCCACAGGTGAGTACAGGATTTAAGGCCGTCATGGGCTCCTGAAAAATCATTGCAATTTTACGTCCTCTAATGGCTTCAATTGCGGCAGGGCTTGCTGCCAGTAAGTTGATACATTCGTTTTGGGTATTATAAAATAGAATGGATCCATTTTTGTAGGCGACAGGTGGGCTTGGAATCAGTTGTAAAATGGACATCGACGTAACTGATTTGCCAGACCCCGATTCCCCAACAAGCGCTCTAATTTCACCCCTACAAACACTCAGGTGTAGGTTCTTTACCGCAGTAAAGCTGTTGTTCTCCTTTTCAAAAGAAACGGTGAGGTTATTAATTTGTAACAAAGGGGCACCCATTTAGCCGTAGTTTTATACAAGATTAAACAAATAAATTTGCCAATTTTATGCTAATGTGGATTAATATTTGTTAATACTGTTCATTATTGTATGGGTTCTTGTAATTTTGCACTTACATCTGTTAGTTTACTAGCGCTGTAGGTCATCTAAATGATTGAATATGATTCGAAAAGGATGGTGGAAATTGTTGGCATTTTTGCTTCTATTTTATACCAGCATTTATGGTTTTATTGTCAAGGTGCCTAAACTAGATGACAGATTAGAGCACTCTATTAGAAACATGTTTTTTCATGTTCCCATGTGGTTTGCCATGATGATTTTACTTTTTGTTTCTGTGTGGTATGCTGCAAAGTTTTTACGTACCACTTCACCCATCGATGATTTTTATTCAAAAGCATTTGCTGCAACCGGCACCTTATATGGTTTTTTAGGATTGTCAACTGGTGCTATTTGGGCAAACTACCAATGGGGTAGTCCATGGAGTGGAGACCCTAAACAAAATGGAGCTGCCATTGCCATGCTTATTTACTTAGCTTACTTTGTTTTGCGCGGAAGTATGACAGACGAAGACAAGCGCTCTCGCATAGCAGCGGTCTATAATATTTTTGCATTTTTTATGTTGTTTCCAACGCTTTGGATTTTACCAAGACTCACAGAGTCATTGCATCCTGGCGGTCAGGGTAGTGAAGGTAATCCGGGTATTAATGGAAAAGATATGGATGCAAATATGCGTTCTGTTTTTTATCCGGCCGTTATTGGTTGGACCTTACTGGGTGTGTGGGTAAGTACTTTAAAAATTAGATACGAATTACTTAAAGCGAAATAAATTATGAAAAAATATTTCAAATCATTGCTTCTTGTATTGATGGCAAATGTTTGCATCATTACAGCACAAGCCCAAGATACTGCTGCAAATGCAAACACAGATGTGATGCGCAGCAACGGAAAAATTTATGTTGTGATGGCTGTCGTTGCAACTATTGTAACAGGGCTTTTTGCATATGTATATTCTATTGACAAAAAAATATCAAAATTAGAAAATAAATAAAACGATTGTTATGTCTGCTAATACGCCATATAGTTTTTTTAAAAGTGTAGAAAAAAGTTTTGACAAGGCATCCAAATTTACCAATTGGGAAAATGGATTGCTGGAACAAATTAAAGCTTGTAATAGTGTGTACAGTATGCGATTCCCTGTAAAAATGGATGATGGTCGCATCGAAGTAATTGAAGCTTATCGTGTGCAACACTCTCAACACAAATCTCCATGTAAAGGAGGGATACGCTTTAGTGAAGAAGTAAACCAAGATGAAGTAATGGCCCTTGCATCACTAATGACCTATAAGTGTGCCATTGTTAACGTTCCATTTGGAGGCGGTAAGGGTGGTATTAAAATTAATCCGCGTGAACACTCTACCTATGAGTTAGAAAAAATTACACGTAGATACACTGCTGAGCTTGTTAAAAAGAATTTTATAGGACCTGGTATCGATGTGCCTGCACCTGATTACGGAACTGGTGAACGCGAAATGGCATGGATTGTTGATACCTATGCATCATTAAAACCAGGTGAGATTGATGCCGCTGGTTGTGTAACGGGTAAGCCAATTACACAAGGCGGTGTAAGGGGTAGAAAAGAAGCAACGGGTCTTGGTGTATTTTTTGGTATCCGTGAAGTGTGCAATATGCAAGAAGAAATGGAAAAGCGTGGATTAACGGTGGGCGTAGCCGGTAAAACGGTGGTTGTTCAGGGGTTAGGAAACGTGGGTTACCACAGTGCTAAGTTTTTTAGAGAACATGGATCTAAGGTAATTGCAATTGCAGAATTTGAAGGTGCTATTTTTAATGCGGATGGATTAAATGAAGAAGACGTTTTTCAGCACCGTAAAAAAACAGGTTCTATTTTAAATTTTCCAGGTGCTACCAATATTACTAAAAGCACAGATGCTTTAGAACTTGCCTGTGATATTTTAATTCCTGCGGCACTTGAAAATGTAATCAA
>JBEITL010000084.1:0-6111 GCA_040374915.1 Sediminibacterium sp.
CAACAAACATTTACAAATCCAAACGAGCATGGTTATTACGGGGATTTTGGCGGTGCCTTTATTCCAGAAATGTTATTTGCGAATGTGGCACAACTTAAAAGCCAGTATTTACAAATCATGGATGATCCCAATTTTAAAGAAGAGGTGAATGATCTTTTGCACCATTATGTGGGTAGGCCCACGCCTTTATTTTTAGCCAAACGTTTGAGCGAACAATATGGAACAACGATTTATTTAAAAAGAGAAGATTTATGTCATACCGGTGCGCATAAAATTAACAATACCATTGGTCAAATCATTCTTGCGCAAAAACTTGGGAAAACACGCATTATCGCAGAAACAGGTGCTGGACAACACGGGGTGGCTACTGCAACGGTTTGTGCATTAAAAGGTATGGAGTGTATTGTTTACATGGGTGAGAAAGATATTGAAAGGCAAGCGCCCAATGTAGCACGTATGCGTATGTTAGGCGCCACTGTTGTGCCAGCTACCAGTGGAAGTAAAACATTAAAAGATGCCACCAACGAGGCCATTAGAGATTGGATCAATAATCCAACCAATACGCATTATATTATTGGGAGCGTTGTAGGCCCACATCCTTACCCCGATATGGTGGCACGTTTTCAAAGTGTGATTAGTGCTGAAATTCGAAAGCAGTTACTTGCGCAAACTGGTACTGAACTTCCTACACATGTAATTGCGTGTGTGGGTGGCGGTAGTAATGCTGCAGGTGCTTTTTATCATTTTTTAGAAGAACCGTCGGTGCAAATTGTAGCAGTAGAAGCAGCAGGGCATGGCGTAAAAACCAATATGAGTGCCGCTACTACACAACTGGGTACACCCGGTATTTTACATGGTAGTAAGAGCTTATTAATGCAAACGTCAGACGGCCAAGTGATAGAGCCGCATAGTATTTCGGCTGGATTAGATTATCCGGGTATTGGCCCAATGCATGCCAATTTATATACATCGGGCAGAGGTTTGTTTTTAAGTGCTACAGATGATGAAGCCATGGATGCTGCCTTTCATGTAAGTAAAACAGAAGGGATTATTCCTGCCTTAGAAACGGCGCATGCTTTTGCTGCACTTGATCAAATAAAATGGAAGCCAACCGATACCGTTGTTATTTGTTTGAGTGGAAGAGGTGATAAAGATTTATCTACGTACATGCAAAAATTAGACTCATGACAAGATTAAAAAAGCTATTTGATGCAAAGTCATCCAAAGTATTAAACGTATACTGCACCGCTGGTTATCCTACACTCGGTAGTACGCTTCCTATCATTGCTGCCCTCGAAAATAATGGCGCTGATTTAGTAGAAATTGGCATGCCTTATTCTGACCCTTTGGCTGATGGGCCAGTGATACAAGAAAGTGGCGCTAAAGCCATTGAAAATGGTATGTCTATAGAGGTTTTGTTTGATCAATTAAAATCATTACGAACTACAAGTAATATTCCTGTGGTACTCATGGGTTATATGAATCCAGTGTTGCAATATGGATTCGAAAAATTTTGTACAGCAGCTGCAGCAGTGGGCGTAGATGGTCTTATTTTACCGGATATGCCAGCTTATGAGTTTGAAGCTAACTATGGTGCTATTGTAAAAAAGTACGGGTTAGATTTTATCTTTTTAGTAACACCCGAAACGCCAACCGAACGCATTCAATATTTAGATTCCCTAAGTTCTGGTTTTTTATATGCAGTAAGTGCTTCTGCAACTACGGGCTCTGCACTTAATTTTGGTGCAGTTGATGCCTACTTGCAAAAACTACAACAGATGCATTTGAAAAACCCAATTTTGGTTGGATTTGGCGTTAAAGATGCAGCTTCCTTTGAATTGGCGACTAGGCATACAGCAGGTGCCATTATTGGTTCTGCATACATTAAAGCGCTTGAAAATAGTACAGATGTAACTGCTACAACCGCTCAATTTTTATCATCTGTAATTGGTCAATCATAGTATGAAAGTTGCGATTGTAAAATATAATGCAGGAAATATTTTATCCGTTTCCTATGCGCTTGATAGACTTGGGATTAGTCCGGTGGTCACTGATCATATAGAGGAATTGCAAAAAGCGGATCGTGTTATTTTTCCGGGTGTAGGGGAGGCGAGTACTGCTATGCATTATTTAAAAGAACGAAATTTAGATATCGTTATAAAAAACCTAGAGCAGCCAGTATTAGGCATTTGTTTAGGCATGCAGCTCCTGTGTTCATATTCCGAAGAAAACGACACTACCTGTTTGTCAGTGTTTGATGAGCGTGTGGTTTCTTTTTTACCCAATGGAACCGATAAAATCCCGCAAGTAGGTTGGAATACAATTAGTGAATATGGGTCGCCATTATTTAATGGCTTGGCACCTGATGCTTATTGTTATTTTGTACATGGATATTATGCAGCCCTTGGCCCCGACACTATAGCTACTACTCATTATATCTTGCCTTATAGTGCAGCGCTTCACAAAAATAATTTTTACGGTGTGCAATTTCATCCCGAAAAAAGCGCTGCTGTAGGAGAAAAAATATTACAAAACTTTTTAGACATTGTATAAGATGCAAATCATACCTGCTATAGATATTATTGATGGGAAATGTGTTCGTTTAACCGAAGGTGATTATGCGCAAAAAACCATTTACAACGAAAATCCATTAGAAGTAGCAAAAGCTTTTGAGGCTGCTGGAATAAAAAGGCTTCACTTGGTGGATTTAGATGGCGCTAAAGCAGGTGCTGTAAAAAACTGGAAAGTATTGGAGTCAATTGCGCTGCATACAAAACTAGTGATTGATTTTGGCGGTGGCATAAAAACAGATCAGGATGTTGCACTCGTTTTTGAACGTGGTGCATCCCTGGCAACCATTGGTAGTATTGCCGTTGCTAACCCTGTGCTTTTTTTAAACTGGGTAAGTACCTATGGTGCCCATGCATTTTTTTTAGGCGCCGATGTAAAAGACAACCTTATCGCAGTAAATGGTTGGATGAAAACATCTGATATTTCTATCAATGATTTTATTGGTGGATATATTAACGAGGGGATCACAAACATTTTTTGTACCGACGTTACAAAAGATGGCCGTTTGGAAGGGCCTTCTACCGTTTTGTACGAATCACTTTTGTCGATGTTTCCTCAGTTAAAATTAGTGGCTAGTGGTGGCGTTAGTTCGCTTCAAGATCTTGAAACACTTGCTGGTATTGGTTGCACTGGAGCCATTGTGGGCAAGGCAATTTATGAAAACCGAATCTCACTAAAAGCATTAGAGCAGTTTAACGCATAACTTAAAAGTATGTTAGCCAAAAGAATTATCGCTTGTTTGGATATTAAAAATGGAAGAACCGTTAAAGGGGTCAATTTCGAAAACATTCGTGACGCAGGTGACCCTGTAGAGCTAGGTGCTTTTTACGCAGCTGCAGGGATTGATGAACTTGTATTTTTAGATATTACCGCCACCAATGAAAAACGTAAAACACTTGCTGATTTAGCAAAAAAAATTGCCGCCGTTATTAATATTCCATTTACAGTAGGTGGCGGTGTGTCAAGTATCGAAGACGTGCGCGTATTGCTCCAAAATGGCGCCGATAAAATAGCCGTGAATTCTGCAGCATTTAAAAATCCGGAACTCGTGTCAGCCCTAGCAAAAGAATTCGGGAGTCAGTGCATTGTGGTGGCTATCGATACCAAACAAGAGGCGGATGGTGAGTGGTATGTTTATTTGAATGGAGGAACGGTTCCCACTACAACCTCATGCCTTGCTTGGGCTCAAGAGGCTGCAAGCCTTGGTGCTGGTGAAATTCTTTTAACTTCTATGAATCATGATGGTACCAAAGCGGGCTTTGCTGTAGAGATTACTGCTGCAGTTTCTATAGCTGTGTCAATCCCGGTTATTGCATCGGGTGGCGGCGGAACCATGGAGCATTTTGAGGCTGTTTTTAAGGCTGGAGCAGCTGATGCAGCGCTTG
The DNA here is from genome assembly GCA_040374915.1 of Sediminibacterium sp. Taxonomy (GTDB): domain Bacteria; phylum Bacteroidota; class Bacteroidia; order Chitinophagales; family Chitinophagaceae; genus Sediminibacterium. Next base: position 3,957 of record JBEITL010000084.1, read on the forward strand.
CTGCTAGTGTCTTTCATTTTAAAGAAATAGAAGTACATGCTTTAAAATCATTTTTATTAGAGAAAGGATTGCCAATTAGGCTTTAATTTTTACATTTACACATCATTATGTTAGACAATATTGATTTTTCAAAATACGTGGATGGGCTAGTGCCAGCGGTTATTCAAGATATTGAAACCAGTAAGGTTTTGATGCTTGGATTTATGAATGCTGCTGCCATTGAAACCACCCTTTCAACCAAAAAAGTCACTTTTTATAGTAGGTCAAAAAATAGACTTTGGACTAAGGGAGAAGAGAGTGGTCACTTTTTGAATTACAAAGAAATGTTACTCGATTGTGATGCCGATTCGCTTCTTATAAAAGTTGTTCCAGTTGGACCTACATGTCATAACGGTACGGATACATGCTGGGGTGAAGAAAATAACGCGGCTCATTTTTTAACCTATTTAGAAACCGTTATTGCGCGTCGTAAAAATGATAGCCCTGAAACTTCTTATGTGGCTTCTTTGTTTGCAAAGGGTATCAATAAAATGGCACAGAAGGTGGGTGAAGAAGCAGTAGAACTTGTGATTGAAGCCAAAGATGACAATGAGCTTTTATTTTTAAATGAAGCATCTGATTTACTTTTCCATTATTTAATTTTGTTACAGGCAAAAGGTTATAATTTGCAGGATGTAATTGAAATATTAAAAAATAGACACAAAAAATAAGAATAAAAAATAGAGTATGCGCAAACTAATTATATACACGTTTATAGTTTTATTTTCTTTTCAGGCTGCTATAGCCGCTGATTTTACCGTTACTGGAAAAGTGAAGGGATTGACCAATGGAAGTACAGCTACTGTAAAAAATGTGTTTAACGGACTAGCGCTTGCTACTGCAACAATTGTAAATGAAACGTTTAGTTTAAAGGGAAATGTAAATGAAGGCATGCTTCTGCAACTTACTTTTTCTGCTGCGCCTCAGCTTAATATCGAAATGTTTATTGGTAATGAAGCTGTTATTTTAGAAGGTGATATAGCCGCACCCGATCAAATTAAATTATCAGGATCTGTATTGCACCCTACCTACGAAAAATTTAGACTTCAATTTGTGCCATTAAAAGATAAGCTCAACGCTATTGTGCCGCTTATTCAAGCAGAAACAGCACAAACGCCAAAGCGTGATTCTCTCGTTGGTTTGTTTAATAGTTACAAGCAAGTGTTATTGAATGAAACAGTTGGTTTTGTTAATGCAAACCCAGCATCAGTGGTAAGTTCCTTTGCGCTTTATGCCATTGGACCATTGTTTTCTGGGCCTGATGAACTTGAACGTAGATTTAATGCACTACAGCCTACTGCTCAAAAAGGATATTTTTCTGAAATGATTGTAAAATCTGTGAACGATGCTAAAATTGGACAAATTGGGTCTATGGCAACAGAGTTTACACAAAATGATCAAAATGGAAAGCCTGTTAAGTTGTCTTCATTCAGAGGCAAGTATGTGCTTATAGATTTTTGGGCTAGCTGGTGTAGGCCTTGTAGACAAGAAAATCCAAATGTAGTTTCTGCATTTAATACTTATAAATCAAAAAACTTTACCGTATTGGGCGTTTCTTTAGACCAAGACAAAAACGGTTGGATTCAGGCTATTGCTGCGGACAAACTCACATGGACACATGTAAGTGATTTAAAGTACTGGAGTAACGAAGTGGCACAATTATACCGGATTCAAAGTATACCTGCCAATTTATTAATTGATCCTACCGGAAAAATTATAGGTAAAGATTTAAGGGGCGAAGAACTCTTGCAAAAATTAGCATCTATTTTAAAATAAGCTTGCATAGGTTTCTGGATCAAATCCAATAGCTATAATTTTACCCTTTTTGGTTACAATGGGTCTTTTTATTAAGCTGGTGTTTTCTTGAAGTATAGTAATGGCTGTACTTGCTTTTGAACATTTAGCCTGATCTGCTGTACTTAATTTCTTGTACGTTGCAGATTTTGTATTTACAATCAGCGTAAAATCTTGTTGCGACATCCAGTCTTTTAATAGCACAGCTGTTACACCTTCTTTTTTGTAGTTATGAAATACATATTCAATTTTGTGTTTTGTAAACCAGTCTAAACTCTTTTTTACAGTGTCGCAATTGGGTATCCCGTAGATCGTTAACATG